>SXUH01000105.1 GCA_005791855.1 Bdellovibrionales bacterium | reverse complement strand
TCCAGTACTGGACCGGCTCGGCCTGGGCGAGCGTTCCCAACGGCAACGTCACCGGCAATAACAAAGCCCTGGTCAAGCGGTCGTTCCCGAGCATCAGCACCTCGAAGATCCGCGTCTCAGTGAGTTCGACTCAGGATGCGTACAGTAGGATCGTCGAGCTCCAGGCCTGGAGTGATCCGAATTCGAACACCGCGCCCGCCCCCGCGCCTGCGCCGTCACCTCGGACCAACGTGGCCCTGGCCTCCAGCGGTGCGATGGCAGCGGCATCCTCCGAACTCTCGAGCGCATCCACTGCGATCGACGGGAAGCTCACCTGGGCGGAGAGCGGTGCCTGGAAAGACAATACTCCGTATGTGTACCCGGATTATCTGGAAGTGAATTTTAACGGAGCCCGGCCCATCAACGAGATCGCGATCTACCTCGTGAAGGATGACTACCAGAGTTCCACCGCCCCGACGGAAAATGAGACAACCAGCTTCTACGGAGTCTCCAGCTTGAACATCCAGTACTGGACCGGCTCGGCCTGGGCGAGCGTTCCCAACGGCACCGTCACCGGCAATACCAAAGCGCTGGTCAGGCGGTCGTTCCCGAGCATCACCACCTCGAAGATCCGCGTGTCCGTGGGGTCGGCTCAGGATGCGTACAGTCGGATCGTCGAGCTGCAGGCCTGGAGTGGGAACTAGCTGGCTTCGCGGACGTGAGCTGGTCTCCGCTCCGAGCCCAAGGAGGGAAGCCCACCCGGAGCCTCCGAGTGGGCGGCGGTCTCTATTCTTCTGAGGACTTCGGCTTATCCTTCACGAACGGAAGGTTGATCTTCTTGAACGGGCTCTTCACCTTCTTCCAGAGAGACTTCTTCTCCGTCCCGTCCTTCTCCGATCCGTCGACGAGGGCCTCGGAGACCTCCTTCGAGATCAGCCGCGCGTTCTCCTGCTCGCAGAGCTCCTCCGCGAGCTTCGTCGCTTCCATCAGCTGGGAGATCCCGTCGAGGTTCTCGACCTGGACCTTGTAGCTGTTCGACTCGGTGGAGAGCCGGGAGTTGATCTTCGAGATGGCCGCGGAGTCCTTCTCGTAGTCGTCCTTGGTAAGCCGCTCCAGCGCCTGCTGGTGGAGCTTCACCATCTCGATGGTGTCGGAGCAGAGCTTGATCTTCTCCTTCAGGAGCTTGTTCACCTCGTCGGACTTGAGGTGCTCGCAGAGCGAGCGGTTGATGGTGTAGCACTTGGTCGACTTCCCGAGGTAGAGGAAGGAAGAGTCCTGCGCGCACTTGGTGTACGAGCTCGCCAGACCCGAGGGGTGGATGGAGTAGGAGTAGGATTCGTTCTGCACCTCTTCCTTGTCCTGGTCGTTCACCGACTTCCGGTAGGTCCGGTTGGTGATCCGGGAGAGCTTCTCCCCCTCGTGCTCCCGTTCGATGAGGATGGAAGCGGAGAGCTTGTTCTTGGTGACCTTGTCGGCCTGTTCGTAGCTCGCTTCTTCCTTCTTCGGCTTGCGCTTGTGTTCGAAGGTTCCCAAGAGGTGGGGCTGCTTGTTCAGCTCCCCCTTCTCGTCGATCTTGAACAGGGACGTGCTCCAATCCGTCTGGGCCTGCACGTCGAGGGCGGCGGTAAAACTTAAGACTGCGAGGACTGCTAGCTTCATAAGACCTCCTGAATGGCGTAAAACATCAATTCCTTTTCGAGCGTTTCACTCGGATACTTTAATTTCTTCAATAACTGCTTGGATTCCCTAGGGTCCTCTCTTAAACTTGTCTCATGGATCTGATAAGGAAAACTGCACAGGAGCTCTTCGAAAAGGCCCCCTTCGACGCCCTCGCGGTCGGGGTCATCGACTTCTCCGGGAAGGCCTTCACCCACTTCGAGCTCTCGAAGGTTCCGGGGGAGAACTTCTACTTCGACCTGGCCTCCGTGACCAAGGTCCTCACGAACTCCCTCTCTTACTTCCTGGGCCCGGAGGCCTTCGACGAGAAGATGCTCCTGTGCCTTTCCCACCGCGGGGGCCTTCCCGCCTGGGGCCTCCTGCCGAAGCACGGCTGGGAGGAGATCATCTCCTCCTACCAAGTCAAGAAGAGCCCCACGCTCTACTCGGACTACTCCGCGCTGCGGGTCCTCGTCGAGCTCTCCAGGAAAGGGGTGGACCAGAGGCAACTCTGCCGCTCGGTGTGGGACCGGGAGGTCTGTCACTGGACCGAGCTCCCGGACCCGGCACCCCTGTTGCAGTTCGGCTTCGTTGACGGAGAACCGAACTTCGGAAAGGTCCACGATCCGAACGCCCGGGTGATCGAGAAGTTCTGCTCCCATGCGGGCCTCTTCGGCACCATCGAGGGTGTGTGCCGCACGCTCCTTAACTACCAGGAGCGGACCCAGTTCGTCGGTAAAGTAAAAGAGGACCTAAAGCAGCACAGCGAGCGCTTCTCCTACGGGTGGGACCGGGTGGTCAATCCCAGCGAAACCCTCGCGGGCCCCGGGTGCGGGCCCTTAACCTTCGGGCACCTCGGGTTCACCGGAACTTCGGTCTGGATCGATCCGGAGCAAATGAAGGGGCACGTCATACTTTCTAACGCCACCCGCGACTACTGGTTCTCGAAAAACGAACTCAATGAGATCCGGCGCAAGGTCGGAAGCCTCATCTGGCAGAAGATTTAAGAACTATCCTCTTTTCCTTTTAAAATTTTTTTACTCTAATCCTTCCAATGAAAAATCTACTCTTATGCTTCTTCGTCATCTCCTTCCTGGGATCCGCCTACGGGTCCATCACCATCGTCAGCGATCTGGATGACACCATCAAGATCACCAACTCCGGCAGGGAGGTGGATAGCACCTACAACGCGCTCTTCACCGAGAACGTCTTCACCGCGATCCCGGAGTTCCTGGACTCGGCCCGGGCCTACACCGATGAGCTCCATGTCGTCTCCGCGTCGCCGACGGTGATCCGGGCGAAGATCCTGAGCACGCTGGCCAAGAAGAAGATCAAGATCGATTCCCTGACCTTGAGGAATTTTCTCCGGGGAGAGTCGAAGCTCATCTACAAGGTCAGAGCGATCAAGGCGATCATGGATCAGAGTGGAGACGACTTCATCTTCCTCGGTGACGACGTGGGACAAGACCCCGAGGTCTACGACGAACTCATGAAGCTCTACCCGAACCGGGTCCTCGCCAGCTACATCCACGTGGTCAATGGCCGCAAGCTCCCCGAGAGCGTGATCCCGTACTTCACCACCTTCGACCTCTACCTCCGAGAGTACATGGCCGGGCGAATGACGAAGGCGGCGGTGGAGAAAGGCGTCAGCGTCTTCAAAGCAGAGACGAACCCGAAGCTCATCATCCCGGATTTCGCTCAGTGCCCGAAGACTCCGGCCGTGTGGTACTGGCAGGCCCCGACGATCTTCGTCTCCGATGCGATGGCGCTCGCCGCGAAGATCAACCGGTATTGCCTAGCAACCCGCTCGGGTAATTAATAGCATCGCCACTTCCTTTTTCATTCTGCTAGAATACTTTCTGGACAAGAAAAAGGAATCCCATGGATCTCAAAAATCTCATCTCCCAAGAAGATCTCATCCGGCGTCGGAAGGAATTTAAGAAGGTCTTCTTCTACCGGATCTGCGGCGCGGGCATGGGCCCGGCGGCCGTGCTCGTGAAGCAAGCGGGCTACGACGTGGAAGGGGCGGACTCCGCCTACTACCCGCCGATGAGCACCTTCCTCGAGACCACGAAGATCCCCCTGTTCAAGCTGGACCAGGTGACCCCGGAGTTCCTGAAGAAGTACGACCTCATCGTCGTCGGTAACTCCGTCGCGGGCAAGCTCGACGCCGCGAGGATGATCGAGGCCACCGGCGTGCCCTTCACCTCCTTCCCCGCGGCCCTCGGGGCGCTCGTGCTCAAGGAGAAGAACGTCGTCGGGATCGCGGGCACCCACGGGAAGACCACCACCACCTACTACATGACCCAGCTCCTGGAGAAGCTCGGCCAGAACCCGGGCTACCTCGTCGGCGGGATCATCGAAGGCCGGGACCCCTCCAAGCTCGGGGACAAGTACTTCGTCATCGAGTCCGACGAGTACGACTCCGCCTACTTCCACAAGATCTCGAAGTTCCGGCTCTACGAGCTCAAGAACATGATCCTCACGTCCCTGGAGTTCGACCACGCCGACATCTTCTCCAGCGTCGAGAAGATCGAAGACGAGTTCCGCGCGGTGATCCCGAAGATGCGGTCGACCCTCATCTTCAACCAGGAGTACCCGTCCGCCATGAAGCTCTACCGAGAGTACTCCGGCAACAAGGACCAGAGATGGTTCCTCTACGGCCCCGGGTCGAAGATCGGCCCGCGGAACATCCGGATCGGCGAGGCCGGCTCGACCTTCGACCTCGACTGGAACGGCGAGACCGTTTCCTTCGAGTCGAGCGTGGTGGGCGAGCACAACGTCCTGAACCTCACGAGCTGCGTGGTCTTCCTCCTCTCCGAGGGCTTCCGGGTCGCCGACGTCCAGCGGGCCGCCCGCGAGCTCAGCATGGTGAAGCGCCGGCAGGAGGTCCGCGGGAAGTACCACGGCATGATCGTCATCGACGACTTCGCCCACCACCCGCGCGCCATCACCGTCACCATGGACGCCATCCGGGCCCGCTTCAAGGACCGGAAGATCATCACCATCTTCGAGCCGATCTCCGCGACGGCGCGGAGCTCGCTCTTCCAGAACGAATTCCGGGACTCGCTGGCGGCGTCGGACAAGGTTATCATCGCCAAGCAGGACCTCCCCACCACCTCCCTCGTGGGCGGAGACCTCAACGGGGACCAGCTCGCCCGGGAGATCAACGAGAAGGGGAAGAAGGCCGTCTGCGTGAGCAAGCTCGAAGACCTCCGGAGCGCCATCGACGGCTACGAGGAGAAGAACGCGGTCCTCCTCGTCCTGAGTAACCGCACCTGCCTTGGCCTGTGGGAGTCCAGCTTTGTTAAAGAACTCACGCCTTAGGCTCGCCCTGCTCCTGGCCTGCCTCGTCCCCCTCCAGTCCTGCGCCTCCTCCGGGAGCCTGAAGTGGGAGGGGACCCTCAAGACGCACGTCGGGAGCTACATGAAGTCCTTCCAGAAGTTCCGGAAGCAGATCTGCGTGCCGAAGGCGGAGTCGCTCTTCGACGAGTACCTCCTCGCGTACCGGGGCCAGGGCTACTGGATCCCGAGCCTGAACAACGACGTCGACGTCGAGACCATCAAGTCCCTCCTGCCGGAGATGGAGAAGAAGCTCGCCTGGATCCGCGGGCAGCGGAAGGCGGTGGAGGCCGCCGCGTTTCCGACCCCGGCCGCGACCACGGAGATCCGCGGGATCCTCGAGAAGCTCCTGCGGCTCAAGAAGAACGAACTCTCTCCCGACGAGGCGGTGAAGACCTCCTCGCGCAAGGAGTCCCTGCGGCTCCTGGCCGAGCTCAACGAGAGCTACGAGCGGCTCGTCAAGAAGCTCTCCTTCTTCACCGGCTACCACTACCCGGTGGACCACCTGAAGAACCGGAAGGTCCACGACAGCTACCGGGAGAAGACCGACGCGGAGTCGGTGAAGATCTCGAACTACACCTTCCTCTACCGGAAGCTGTTGGAGGACGGGGCCTACTACAAGGACCACACCTCCTCGGACGTCTACCTCCGCACCACCGTCGACACGCTCCACTTCGAGCTCAAGGAGCACGGCTTCTACCTCACCGAGGACGCCCGCTTCGACCTGGAGTTCGTCCTGGGGAAGATGGAGACCGAGCTCTCCCGCGGGAAGGCCAAGATCGTCGAACGGCTCACCGAGTGGGAGGCCCGCGCGGCCCGGACCTACGACTTCTACAAGTCCCTCACCCTCCCGGAGAACCAGCTCGAGATCACCGTCGCCGGGGCGAAGACCTCGGCCAACAAGGAGCTCATCAAGGAGCACAACAAGAACGCCAACCGGCTCAAGGAATACGTCTACGAGAAGCAGGCCGAGGTCTACAAGTACTGGCTGAACCAGCCCGAGCTCCCGCGGGCGATCTTCGTCCTCGAGACCATCCTGATGAACGAGGTCGGGGGCGTGGACGGAGACGAGGCCCTCGAGCGGATGGACGTGGCCCGGGTGGTGATGAACCGGCTGGACAAGCCCAAGTACCTCTCCATCGGAAAGGAGGAGTTCATCCACCCCTACCTCGAGAAGGTCGCCTCGGAGAACACGATCAAGAGCGAGAAGTGGCTCAACGCCCTCTTCAAGCAGGGGGAGTTCTCCTTCACCTACTACTACATGACCGGGGTCGCGAAGATCTTCTGCCCGGACGTCGCTCCCCGGGCCAAGAAGCTCCGGAAGCAGAACGTGGAGATCGCCCTCCAGGTGCTCAAGGAAGGGGACACGTCGTTCAAGACCACCCGCTACTTCTCCCGCGCCAGCATGATCGGCCGGATCCACATGGATTCGATCTGGGAAGACTACCTCGCGTACCCCGAGAGGCCCGGGCTCCTCGCCTCGGGCCAGAAGAAGCTCCTCGAGGCCATAAACAAAAACGAGTACACCTACCTCTATTCGTTCAAGGACCCCGCCTTCCAGCTCTTCCAGGTTGTTGAAATAGATGGCCGCAACTACGCCATGGGAGAGAAGAACGGAATCAAACTATTTTACTCTCACCGGAACCCGCACTACTTCCGCTATTTTACTAAGACCGAAATCTGAATTTTCATTGCCTAGCCTCCATGGATAAGGTATAAAACGCAGACTAGATTATTATTTGTTTAGATTTCCAGGAGCACTGTTTATGATGAAAGATTATATGTTTACCTCTGAATCTGTGACCGAAGGCCACCCGGATAAGATGGCGGATCAGATCTCAGACGCCATCCTGGATGCGATGCTGGCCCAGGACCCGAAGTCCCGGGTCGCCTGCGAAACTCTCATCACCACGGGCCTCGTCGTCGTCGCCGGAGAAGTCACCACCGGCGCGAACATCGATATCCAGAACGTCGTCCGCGAGAAGATCCGGCAGATCGGCTACGACCACTCGGACAAGGGCTTCGACGCCAACACCTGCGGCGTCACCGTCGCTCTCGGGAAGCAGTCCCAGGACATCGCCCAGGGCGTGAACGAAGGTGAGGGGAAGTACCTCGACATGG
>SXUH01000104.1 GCA_005791855.1 Bdellovibrionales bacterium | reverse complement strand
GGTCGTCTCCCTGCAGGTGATCCTCGACCAGTGCCGGGACATCTGCCAGAACCGGCTCAAGCTCCACAACATCGAGCTGCGCATCCCCGAACTCCCCGAAGAGGTCTGGACCCGGGGCCGGGAGGTCCAGCTCTGCCAGGTCCTCGTGAACCTCTTCAACAATTCCCTGGACGCCGTCGAGCCGCTCCCGCAGAAGTGGATCCACGTCCGGTGCGCGCTCGAGCAGGACTGGATCAACCTCTACGTCACGGACTCGGGCCCGGGGATCTCACCGGAGCTCCGGAACCGGATCATGGATCCCTTCTTCACCACCAAGGAAGTGAACCGCGGCACGGGCCTGGGCCTTTCCATCTCCAAGACCATCGTCTCCGAGCACGGGGGAGAGCTCTTCCTCGTTCCGGAGGAAGCCCACACGACCTTCTGCATGCGGCTTAGAAGAAGCGCCCCGAGGCCGGAAGGGCGGCCCGCTGCTCCCTCATGAGCCGGGCGACGAGGTCGCGCACCGACGGGATGTCTCTCACCAGGGCGGAGATCTGTCCGATCTCGATCTCGCCTTCGACCAAGTCTCCGTCGAGCATTCCTTTCTTCGCGCGGCCATGCCCGAGGAGGGCCTCGAGGTCCGCGGGGCCCGCGCCTTGCTCTTCGAGGCGCTTGACGTCTTCGTAGAATTTATTCTTGTAGAGCCGAACGGGGACGAGGGACTTCATCATCAGCATGGTGCTCCCCGGGCCCGAGCTTAGGATGGCCTGCTTGAAGTTCTCGTGGGCGCTCGACTCGACGGTGGCGACGAACCTCGTCCCGAGCTGCGCCCCGGCCGCACCGAGGCACATCACCGCTGCGATCCCACGGCCATCGCCGATCCCGCCGGCCGCGATCACGGGGATCTTCACTGCGTCGACGACCTGGGGGACGAGGGCGAGGGTGGTGATCTCTTCTCTTCCGTTGTGGCCTCCCGCTTCGAAGCCTTCGGCGATGACGGCGTCGCAGCCGGCGTCTTCGCACTTCTTGGCGAGGAGGGGGCTCGAGGTCACGTGGATGACGGTGCAGCCCTGGGCCTTCAACCAGGAGGTGTAGGTCTTCGGCGAGCCGGCGGAGGTGATGACCGTTCGGATCCCGGCGGCGATCGAGAGCTCCAGTTGCTCCTTGGTCTTTTCATAGAGAAGAGGGACGTTCACCGCCAGGCGCTCGGGGTGAGCGGTGAGGGCGCGGGCCTTGGCGATGTGGTGAGCGAGGAGCTCGGGCTTCATCGAGCCCGCGCCGATCACGCCGAGGATCCCGGCCTCGGCCGAGGCGGCGGCGAGCTTGCCTCCGGAGACCCAGACCATGCCGGCCTGGCTGATGGGGTAATCTATTGAAAGGAGGTGGCAGAGGTTGTTCATGGGACTCATTTTCGCAGAAAAGGTTGAGTTGAACCATAAATTTTCTGGATCGGGGCGGGTGGCTTAAGTTCCCTTTAGATAAAGACGAAAAGTGTTTAGCTTATAAGGATGATGGGAAGACTATGAAAGTGAAATTTTTTTCGATCCTTCTGGCCCTCGCGTTTGCCACGAGTAGTTTCGCCTTTAAGAACCTGAACTACGCGGCCCTGCAGATGACGACCCAGCAGAACTGCCTGCGGGCCCTGAACCAGAACCCGCAGAACTACACCTTCACGCCCAAGGAAGCCATCGAAGTCTGCACGGAAGACAGCTCCGAGACGATCGGGATGGCGCGCGTCTTCGGAACCAACATCTCGTCGGAGTTCGCGCAGAACTGCTACGAATCCCGGGTCGAGCTCGGCGAGCACGAAGCCGGTGAGGAGCACGACGAAGGAGAGGGGAGGAACGCGATCCTCGCCGACGTGCAGACCTGCGAGTGCCTGAAGAAGAACCGGGTGATCGGATTCCCGACGCTCCAAGAAGCCGGTAAAAAATCCGGTTCCACCCCTCCTCCTTCCTTTCGAGAATTCGAACCAAAGGTTAAAACAATTCGCCTTGCCCAAGCGCAGGTTGAAGGGATGCAGCAGAATACCCTGGGCGCGAAGTCGCCGGAAGAGATCAGGATCGCGGCCCAGGTCGGTAACGTCAGCGATGAGAAGAATGATCGCAAGCCAGGCTCGAAAGAAAATGCGGGCCACCTGAGGCAAGCCCTCACGGCGACCAAGGGCCTGCTCGCGCAGAACACCGTCAACTCCCGTGCGGTGGGAAAGAACCAGTGCTTCTCCCCGGCGACGAACATCGCCTTCAACCGGCTCCCGAAGGAGAACAGCTTCTACCGGAGCTTCACCGGGCTGGAGTTCCGCGAAGCTGACTGGGACATCGACGTCCTGAAGAAGAAGTTCGACGACCTCGACCGGGAACACAGAAGTAAACCCTGGAACGAAAGACCCGAAGAATACCGGATCGTCAAGGCCCGGTTGGAATTCCTGAACCGGAACCCGAACGAACGCAGACTCTTCTCCGCTAAGCGCTCCGCGAGTGCGAAGATCAAACCGGAAGAGGAGGCGGCCCTCCTCGCGGCGAAGAAGCGACAGTTCGCCATCCTCAAAGCGAACTTCGAACCGAAAGCCCCCTGCGAGAATGGCAGGAGGGCCTGCCTCGGAAACTTCATCAGCTCCGGGGGCTACGATGCGTACCTCAGACAGAGCTTCGCCCTACTGAAAGACGGGAACATTTCGAGGTTCCGAGGTATCATGGCGACTGTGGAGCAAGAGCGGATCAGGAACAACGCCCAGCTCCTCACGGACACCGCCGAGCCCCACATCCTCGAGGCCCGCTTCACGAGTCTCCACGACCGAACGACCAAGAAGTGCTACGGGCCGGACGCGCTGAAGCCGGAGAACGACTGCCTCCAGACCTTCGCGCTCTACTGTCCGATGGTCAAGCGAACCAAGGACCTGATCCTGAGCTGCTTCGAGGTCGGGAAACCGTCCCTGGAACTCGAAGAACTCGCCTTCGGAGAGGTCGACCTCAATCCGGAGACGAACCAGAGCTTCCAGCGGAACCTCCGGAACATCTGCGCCCTCGAACGGAAGAACATCCGCGGGGAGAAGACGACCTTCACCCAGTGGAAGGCCCGCGTCTGCGCCACCGCCGGGAACCCCTTGTGCGAAGAACGTAACCAGGACCGGCTGATGGGGACCTTCCTCGCCGAGTACCCCTACGGGCCGGAGCTCGAGGGCGAGACCGATCCGAAGAAGATCCAGGATCAGCTGGCCCTGATCTCGATGTTCTCCTCCCTCGCCCAGAGGCAGGAGAACCAGTCCGTAAGCAAGGAAGAGGCCCAGAGGGTGATGGCGAACACCGTCTCCGTCAACGAAGTCCGGGCGGTGGCCGAGACGAACTTCAAAGACTACAAGTTCGACGAGAAGGGAAACACCATCCAGTCTCCGGCGACGAAGCAAGCCCCGGTGCAGGAAGCGGAGTCCAAGGTTTCCTCGACCCAGGAGAGCCAGCAGCAGAAACCCGCTGACTCTCAGGCCGCGAAGACCGTGGACCCGAACTACGCCAGCACTCCGCAGGCGGCAGCACAGGTGGAGAACAAGCTCGCTCCCACGCCGGCCCTGAACCCTGGAGCCGACATCTACAAAGAGCAACTCGAGAAGCTCCAGGCGCAGCTCGAAGCGGCCCGGGGTCGGATCCGCGCGCTCGAAGGCAAGAAGGATCCGGTGACGGAAGAGGGCCAGGACACGTCGTCGACCGTGGACGGTGAGGTCCAGAAGCTCGCGGACGAGGAGAGCGAGCTTGCGGCCCAGATCGCCGAGCTCAAGCAGAAGCTGGCCGACATGAAGAAGAAAGAATCCGAGAGCTCCGACGAAGAGCAGACGAAAGTCTCCTCCGGCTTCGGCTCCGGAAGGATCACCGCACCGGATCCGCAGAACCTGGCCCAGGCCTTCCGCTCCCCGGCCTCCCTCCCGACCTTCCCGGCGCCGGTGAACAGTGCCGCGAGCCTCTTCCAGCGGGAGCGAAGCTCCGGGGCGAAGGCCTCCGCTAACCTCGTCTCCCTGAGCCCGGACAAGAATGCCACGAGCCTCACCCTGATGAAGGCCGACAACTCCGGAAAGCCGCAGCGGGTGTTCCAGGTGAAGGACGAGGCCTTCTTCCTCACCCTCGCGAGGGAAGTCGTCCGGGGGCCCATCGAGATCGAGACCCTGAAGAAGCTCTTCGCTCAGAATAAGGAAGAGTTCGACCTGGTCATCAGCACCCACGGGAGCTCGGTGAAGATCGTCAACACCAAGGGCCAGTCCTTCGACATCGAAGTCATCAGCGACGCCAAGGGCGCGGTCGCGGTGAAGCCCGACGTCTCCCGGTCGAAGCTCGAGGACCTCCGGCGACTCCTGAGCTCCAGCATCTAACCCGCTTGCTTGCGGCGGGCTTATCTCGTAAACTCTAGGGATGAGCCTACAGTCCCACTACCAGGATACCTACCTCTCCGAAGACCGGAGGGCCCCGGCGGACCTCCTCCGGGAGGTCACCGGTTCCTCCCGCGGCCTCTACAAGTTCGCGGTGGAATCGAAGGACCGCTTCCTTCCCGACCGGGACTGGCGGGGGCTCCGGGTCCTCGAGCTCGGCGCCGGAAGGGGAGGGGTGAGCCTCCTCCTCGCGGGCCTCGGCGCCGACGTGACCATCCTGGACTTCTCGCCGGCGGCCCTCGCGCAGGCGGAGACCCTCTTCCAGCTCGAAGGCCACCAGGTCACCACCGTCCTCGGCGACGTCACCCACCCGGACGTCCACCTCCCGCAGCGCTACGACCTCCTCGTGGACTCGCACCTGCTCCACTGCCTCACGGAGAACCCGGACCGCGCCTCCTACTACCGGCTCGTGAGCGACCACCTGGCCCCGGACGGGATCTTCATCGCCGAGACCATGGTCCACCGGAAGAAGCTCTACATCCCCGACGGCTTCATGTTCGACGAGCGGAACGTCCTGTGGCAGATGATCGGAAAGTGGACCCCGGTGCGGAAGATCCTCGACAGCCTCGACCTGGAACGCGAGCTCACCGAGGCGCAGTTCAAGATCGCCTACTTCTACTACTACGCCCAGTTCGGGTTCGTTCCCCACAAAAGCTTCCTGGATCTGCCGGAGAGCATTCTCCCGGCGGCGGTGAGGTTCGTCCTCCAAAACAGACAGCCGTAGTCGGGATCCGACTTAATTTTACCATTTCTCTGGCCTTAATACTCTAAGTCATCCTTGTGATTCCATTATAATAAGGGCTCAGCAAAGGAGCTTAGCATGAATGTTAGCATCACCTTCCGGCACATGGACCACACGCCGACGCTCGACCAGACCATCAGAGAAAAATCAGAGAAATTTAAGAAATGGTTCAGCAACATCACCACCGTCCACTGGACCTGCTGGGTGGACGGGACCGACCACTGCTCGGAGGTCACGCTCCACGCAGGCCCGCAGGCGTACTTCGCCAAGGCCCACGCCGACGACCTCTACAAGACCTTCGACCTGATCGTCACGAAGATCAAGAACCAATTAGAATAACCTAGACGGAGAAGCTGATGACTAAAGTTTGGCACAAGGGCTACGACGCCGGGGTCCCGCACGAGATCAACCACGACGAGTACTCGTCGATCAACGAGGTCCTGGAGGCCGGGTTCGACCAGTTCAAGCACAGGCCTGCGTTCCACAACATGGGCACGACGCTGACCTACGAGCAGATGGACCACCTCAGCCGGAAGTTCGCGAGCTACCTGCAGAACAACCTCCACCTGAAGAAGGGCGACCGGGTCGCGATCATGATGCCGAACATCCTCCAGTACCCCGTG
>SXUH01000103.1 GCA_005791855.1 Bdellovibrionales bacterium | reverse complement strand
TGATCCCCGGGAAGCTCGTCAAGGGCATGGGCGGGGCCATGGACCTCGTGGCCGGAGCGGAGAACATCATCGTGGCCATGTCCCACGCTTCAAAAGACGGCGCCTCGAAGATCCTGAAGAAGTGCTCCCTCCCCCTCACCGGAGTGAACTGCGTGAAGCTCGTGGTGACGGACCTCGCGGTCCTGCGCCTCGAGAGCGGCCAGTTCCACCTCCTGGAAAGAGCACCGGGGGTGTCGGTGGAGGAGATCAAGCGTCTGACGGAAGCACCGCTGGTCGTTCCGGCCAGTGTTCCGGAGATGACGTTCTAGACTAATCCTGGGCGCAGAGGCCAAGCTGCAGAGACTCCGTCCTGGCGGCGTCGCTGGCGTAGACGCTCATCAGGACGTTTCCAGGTCTGCCGTGCTTCACCCGATCGACGTCGGGGATCGTGTACTCCCTCGATCCGATTTCGAGGGCACGGGCCTTGACCGAGGGCCTCAGGTACGAATCGTAGACCACGGTGATGTCCATGTTGAAGTCCGGGATGGCGGTCTTGAAGGTCCGCTTCCCACTCACCCGTTCGATCCTGTCCTGCTCCTCCTGTGGCCAGTCGGTCGGGGACCGCATGCAGTAGGGAGTGAAGGTCAGCTTGGTCTGGCTCCCGGGGATGTTCTGCACGCGGTACTTGAAGACCTTGGTCAGCGAATCGCCGGCCCGCTGCACTTCCTTGTCGGCCTTCTCCTGAGTGGCGAAGCGCTTCTGCAGGAGGGTGTTGTAGTTCTCCTGTTCCTGCGCCAGGGCCTGGCAGCGAGGGTCGATGTCCTTGTCGAAGGCCGGGTCCGCGAGCTTCACGCAGCTTAGGTTGGTGGTGTAGGCCACCGGGAGGACCTTGGCCGGGAGGGCTTCCTTCGGCAGGTGCTTCTCGGGGTCGTCGCCGACGCCGAAGAGGACGCCCACCACCTTTCCGGAGGCGTTCTGCACCGGCGACCCGGAGTTCCCGCGGATGACCTGGCAGTTGTTGTTGGTGGCGTCCGTCGGGAAGATCGGGACGATGCTGGACTTGTGTTCGGAGAAGAAGCCGATGACGGAAAAGGCCACGGCCTGGCAGTGGCCTTCCTTGTAGGCGGCGCGGAGGGTTCCGTCGTCCTTCCTCGAGAAGTCGATGCTCCTCACCAGGAACTGCTCCTTGTCCTGGAAGCCTTCTCTGGAGATCGGGTAGATGGCCGCGGTGGCGACGGGAGCGGAGAGCTCGATCACCGCGTAGTCGGGTTTGAACATGGAGCCCTTCACCAGTTCGCTCGCCTTCAGGATCTTCCCGCAGCTCCGGATCTCCCTCCCGGCCTTGGTCTGGACGTGGAACCGGAGCTTGGAGCCGCAGTCCTCCGGGAGGATGTTGGTCACGCAGTGGGAGTTGGTCAGGACGAGGCTCTCGGAGATGAGGAACGAGGTGCAGAGACCGATGGAGTTGAGCTCGCGCTTGAGCAGGGCCGCGAGGCCCTGGGGAATGTCGGCCGAGAACTCGACCTTGTCGTCAAAGTCCGAAACCGAGACCGCCCCGGGCACGGAGAGGCTCGAGATCACGGGCCCCTTCTTCACGCCGCAGGCGGCGGTGAGGAAGCAGAGGATAAGGAGGACGCAGTTCATGGGCCGGTTCATACGGAGATGGAAGCAATCCGAGAGCCAGGGGCCGGGATGGGGAATTGGGAGGTTACTCAGGGACGGGTGACGAAAGTTTTGACAGGGGACCTTCGGGTTGACGGTGCCAGGGCGCTCCGCCGGGAAAAGCTACCAAGGACGACCATCCCGCTCCGGTGTTTATTCATTGAGAGAACAGAGCTTTTTGATAGACTAGTCTGATCCCGAGGACACGCCATGAATTCTCGAATCGTCATCAAAGTTGGTTCCCTTGCTATCACCGACGAGACCGGCGGGGTCTCGCCGTCGAAGGTGCAGGCCCTGGTGACGGAGCTCCAGTCGCTGAAGGCGCTGGGGGTGGTCCCGATCCTCGTGAGCTCCGGGGCGATCAACTCCGGCCGGGGCTTCATCCAGAGGCCCGAGGAGAAGAAGATGATGATCTCCTTCCAGCAGGCGTCGGCGGCGGTCGGGCAGCCCCTCCTCATGAAGGCCTACATCGACGCCCTCTCGGCGAGCGGGGCGCACTGTGCGCAGATCCTCGTGACCCACGAGGACTTCAAGGACCGGAAGCGGTTCCTGAACATCCGGAACACCATCAACCGGCTCCTGGCCAACGACGTCCTCCCCATCGTCAACGAGAACGACACGGTCTCCTTCGCGGAGATCACCGTCGGGGACAACGACCAACTGGCGGTGATGATCACCGAGGCCACGGACTCGGAGAAGCTCGTCCTCCTCACGGAGGCGGACGGGCTCTTCAACAAGAACCCCAAGGAACTGGACGCGCAGAGGTTCGACGAGGTCGACTTCAAGGACGACTTCTCCGGGGTGAGGTTCGCGGCTAAAACCAGCGTGGGCCGCGGCGGAATGGACACCAAACTCAAGGCCGTGCGCAAGCTCACCCCGCTCGGCGTGGACGTGATCATCGGGACCTTCCTCGTGGAGTCGCCGATCACCCGGCTCCTCGAGCGCCGGGGCGGGACCCTCTTCAAGGGCAACCCGGAGAAGCAGACCTCCCGCCGGAAGTGCTGGCTCTCCACCATCGTGAAGAACGACGCCTGGGTGGTGGTGGACGACGGCTGTGTCAAGGCCCTCTCGGACAAGAACACCTCCCTCCTCCCCATCGGGATCAAGAAGGTCCATGGCCTCTTCAGGCGCGGGGACGTGATCCAGGTGAAGAACAAGAACAAGACCGTGGCCATCGGCATCTCCGAGTTCGACTACCGGGAGATGGAGCTGATCAAGGGGAAGAAGTCCCTGGACATCTCCGAGCTCATCGAACACGCGCCCTCGAAGGTCGCCATCCACAAAGACAACCTCCTCCTCAAAACGGATTTCCGATGAACGTACTGCAAACCGCCCAGGCCGCGAAGGCGGCGACCACCCGCCTCCTCTCCCTCTCCGAGAAGGACCGGGTCGCCGCACTCGAGGGCGTCTCCAGGGAACTCGCCAGGAACAGCGGAAAGATCCTCGAGGAGAACGCCAGGGACCTCGCGGCCGGGAGGACGAACAAGCTCTCCGCCGCCATGCTGGACCGGCTCACGCTCACGGAGAAGTCCGTCGCCGACCTGGGCCGCATGTGCCTGCAGGTCGCGGCCCAGCCCCAGGTGGTCGGGACCATCGTCGAGGAGTACACCCGGGACAACGGCCTTCTGATCCAGAAGCAGCGGATCCCCCTGGGGGTCATCGGCATGATCTTCGAATCCAGGCCCAACGTGGTGGTGGACGGCGCGGCCCTGGCGATCAAGTCGGGCAACGCCATCATCCTCAAGGGCGGGAAGGAAGCCGCCCACTCCAACAAGGTCCTCTTCGAGACCATCCTCCGAGGCGTCACCGGGATCCTCCCCGCGGGGTCGGTGTGCCTCATCGAAACGCGCGAAGAGGTCGAAGACCTCCTGAAGCTTCACCGGTACATCGACCTCATGGTCCCCCGGGGCGGCTCCTCCCTCATCGAACACGTGAAGAAGAACGCCACCATGCCGGTGGTGGCCCACGACAAGGGCCTGTGCCACCTCTACGTCCACGAGGACGCCGAGGTCGCCAAGGTCATCCCGGTCATCCTCAACGGCAAGACCCAGAGGCCCGGCGTGTGCAACGCCCTCGAGACCCTCCTCCTCCACCAGGCCTACCCGGAGAACAAGAAGGTGGTCGAAACCCTCCTCGCCAATGGAGTCGAGGTCCGGGGTTCCGAGGAGGTCCGGGCCCTGAACCCGCAGGTCAAGCTCGCGACGGCCCAGGACTTCCACACCGAGTACCTGGAGAAGATCATCTCGGTGAAGCTGGTCGGCTCGGAGGATGAAGCCATCCGGCATATCCAGGAACACTCCTCTCATCACACGGAAGCGATTCTTACGCAAGACTCCAAAGTCATAGAGAAATTTTTAAATTCCCTAGATGCGTCTGCTTTGGTAATTAATGCTTCTACCCGGTTCAACGACGGTGGGGAGCTGGGCCTTGGGGCCGAACTCGGGATCTCGACCTCCAAGCTCCACGCCT
>SXUH01000102.1 GCA_005791855.1 Bdellovibrionales bacterium | reverse complement strand
GGTACTTGGCGATGGCGTCGATCCGGAATTGCCAGTCCTCGAACGCGCAGTGGAGGTTGAAGCTGAAGGTAAGGTTCCTAGCGGCGAAGCCGTTCAAGGAGAAGAGTGTGAGGCAGAGGAGAGTTAGGATTTTCATGCCCCAGATGCTACTCCATCAGTTGCTGTAGATCCAAGGGAGATAATGCGAAAGTGTGGGATTGTAAGAAAAACTTCCCTCCGGCCCATGGGAGAAGGTCGAGTGGATGGCGAGGAGGTGGATCTCCTTTCCGATCTCGAGATAGATCGGACCACCCGAGTCACCGGAGCGCGAAAATTTGTCGTTGAGCTCCACGACGTTATCCACGGTGTTGATCCTCCGGAAGGTCGGCGTGATGACCGTCCGGATGTTCTGCTTGTTCCGCGCGCCGAAGCCGAAGCGATAGAGGTTTCCCTTGACTTCCTTGCCCTCGTAGATCGGGTAGAGGTTGATGAACGGCGGGAGCTTCTCCTTCATGGTAATCTTGGCGATGTCGTTCCGGTACTTGGAGGTCTTCGGGTCGTACTGCGGATGGAGCTTGTACCCGGAGAAGGCGAGGGAGGTCTGCTTCGGATCGTAGGACTGCTGGGTGAAGACCCGCACGCTGTTGACGGATCCCTCCAGGCAGTGGGCGGCGGTGACGATGGTGTGAGAGGACACCGCGACCCCGGTGCAGGTGAAGACGCCGTGGGGTCTCGTGACTTCGATGAGGAGGCTCGAGTTGAACCGGTCCCAGTCTTCTACTTTTGCGAATCCAGAAATCGTCATGAGTAACACCGTTATCAAGGGTAAGCTTACTTTCACCAGAACCTCCGGTGCAGCTTTTGTACCCCTAATCTATTCCAAATGGAAGGCGATCTCACGACGAGGCTAGCAAAGCGCCCATTCCCTGTAAGAAGTAAGCAGCGGGTTAAAAGAGTACTTGCCTTCGGGCCCAAAGGAAAGTGTTGAGTGGATCGCGACGAGGTACATCTGACCTTTACTTTGGATAAAGATTGGGCCGCCAGAGTCCCCGGAGTAGGAGTACATGTCGTTGAGCTCGAGGACGTCTTCGAACTTCCGGAGGGCCTTGAAGCTCGGGGTGACCATGGTTCGAATGTTTTTATTTAACCGGGCCCCGTGGCCGATGCGGACGATCTTGCCTTCGAGCGTGCGGGACTTGCTCATGATCGGGAAGATCTTGGTTTCGAGCGGGAGCTCCTCGGAGAGTTTGATCTTGGCGAGGTCGTGCTTGTAGTTCGAAGCCTTGGCGTCGTACTCCGGGTGGAGCTCGAAGCTCTTCACCCCGAGGAACGTCGCCGACGAATCGTAGCTGGCGGATGGGGAGACTCGCACGCTGAGGATCTCGCCGTCTAAGCAGTGGGCCGCGGTGATCACGGTGTCGCGGTCGATTGCGACACCGGAGCAAGTGAATATTCCTGTGGGGCGGACGACTTCGATGACAAGACTTGAGTTGAAGTTCGACCAGTCAATTAAGGTAGCCATGAGGTTCACCATCATCCTTGAAAGTGTGTCGTCACCTAAGTCCATCATAGACAGTGACTTACTTAATTATAGTCAGGTTTTTTCTCTCATGTAAAAGGTGCTTTTTGGCTCCGTGTAATATCTTTAATTTCAGCTCCTTGGCTAAGCATCTCTATAAGCCTATTTTAATAGGTGCTTCCGCTTGGGCCAATCTTAGGTTAGTTTCTCATGATGCAGCCTATAGCACTCATTCGTACACCCTTCGGGGAAAAGTTCGGAGTACCCCGGCAGCCGCTTCTGATCAGAGAAGCCTGGGGGAAACTGAGCTTCCCCAAGACCGACTTCTACTCCGAAGCCTTCAGAGGGCTGGAAGACTTCTCCCACCTGTGGCTGATCTTCGAGTTCCACCATATCGAGGACAAGGACTACGGCGCGCTGGTGAGGCCTCCGCGCTTCTTCGGGAAGAAGAAGCTCGGGGTCTTCGCCACCCGTTCACCCCACAGGCCAAACCGCCTTGGCCTCTCAGTAGTCGAGTTCGATCGGATCGAAGTGCTGGCCTCGGAGATCGTCCTGTGGGTGCGCGGAGTGGACCTCCTGGACGGAACCCCCGTCTACGACATCAAGCCCTACGTCCCGTACTGCGACTCCATCGCGGCCGCGACGGCGAGCTACTTCGAGAGGCCAGAGATCCTTGCGGTGACCTGGGAGTGCGAGTGCCGGCTCGACCCCCAGACGAGGGCCCTCCTCGAAAAGGTCATCGGCATCGACCCGAGACCCGGGCAGGACCACGGGAGCGCGGAGGAGTACGGCGTGAGCGTGGCCGGGTGGAACGCGCGCTTCAAGAAGATCGGTGACGCCTTCGTCATCACGAAGGTCGCGAGGCGCCCCAGCTAGGGGGAGTACTTGAAGGTGTAGTTCTTCCCCAGGAACTTGATCCGCGCTCTGCCGGCGAAGCCGTCGATGTCGTTCCCGTAGATCTCGTAGTCGGAGGGCCGCTCGAGGTAGTTCACGTTGGTCTCGTACCCGAGCTCCCGGGCGAGGAAGAGGCCCAGGTTGTAGTGGGTGATGAAGTTCGGGATCTCGGCGACGTCGCTCGGGAGATCCTTGTTGTAGGACGTGATGAGCACCGGGATCTCGAAGGCGAGGGGCTCGATGAAGCCGTGGCCCCAGCGGTTCTTCTCTCCGACGGCTTCCCCGTGGTCGGAGACGTAGACCACCAGGGCCCGGCCCTTCTGCGCCTCGAGGATCCGGTGGAGCTCCCGCCAGAAGTGGTCGAACTCCACCACCGAGTTGTCGTAGTCCGCGATGCGGGTTTCCGTGTCGGAGTTCCCGGAGAAGAGCTTCGACTTCTCCGTGGACCGTAGCTCCCAGGGCCCGTGGGAGCCGCGCTGGTGGAGGATGAGGAAGCGCTTGGACGGATCCTGGAGGAGCTTTTCGAGGTGCGGGAGGAGGTCGCGGTCGACGGCGGCCTGGTGATCCTTGGTCGCGGGGGAGATCTCCTCGAGACCCCGGTAGTCGTCCAGGAAGGACGAGCAGAGGTAGGGGGAGATGTAGCGGAGCTGCTCGCTCGACTGGACCGAAAGGAAGTGGGTGTGGAAGCTCTGGTCCTTGGCGAGGCGGAAGAGACACTGGGTGCCCTTGGCGGCCTTGAGCACCCCCGCCGAACCGAAGCCGAGGTTCAGGAGGAAGGCCACGCTGATGTCGGTGGACACGCCGCCGGAGAGGCCCACGGTGTAGAAGAAGTTCTTGTCGTCGATCCGCGACTTAAGAAACGGGGTGGTCTCCCGGTCGTAGCCGAAGAGGCTCATGTGGTTCGGGGTGAGGCTCTCGCCGAGGACGACGATGACCTTGTCCCACTCCGCCGGCTTGGCCCCTTCGATCTTCACGTTCAGGGAGCTGTTGGCCTCTCCCGCGCTCCCGCTCAGGGAGAGCTTGTAGGGGAGGATCTTGCCGAAGAAGTAGGAGCCCGCGAGGTAGACGTTCATCCCGGTGAGCTCTTTGGTCGACGGCTGCCGGCCCCAGGTGTTCCCCGTGACGTACGTCCGCAGCGGATTGTAGAGGACGTAGAGGACGCACAGGAGGCCCAGGAAGCGGAGCCGGTAGGCGGGGACGTACCGCCGATGGAAGTAGAGGCCGATCCCCAGCGGGATGAGGGTCATGAGCAGCGGGACGACCACGTGCCGGAGCTCTTCCTTCAGGGTCCCCTCGACCTCGCCCCACTGGGTGACGAGCTGGTAGATCTCCCCGGGGAGGAGCTGGGTCCCGAAGTACGAGAGGTGGCCCATCTGGAAACTATTGAGGACGAAGATCCCGGAGAGGAAAAAAAACCTGAGCCGCGGGCCCTGGATGAAGGTGAAGATGAAGAAGAGAAAGTAGATCCCGAGAT
>SXUH01000101.1 GCA_005791855.1 Bdellovibrionales bacterium | reverse complement strand
GGAAGACCGACGAGCAGGTCAGCTGTGTCATGAAGTTCCCCGACGACCGGCTCGCGACCTTCTCCGTGAGCCTCGGCGCCTTCGCGAGCTCCGACTACGACGTCATCGGCACCAAGGGCCGGGTCCGGCTGGAGAAGGGCTACGAGTACTCCACCACCATGACCCTCAAGACCTACGAGAAGGGAAAGACCATCATCAAGAAATACCCGAAGCGGGACCAGTTCGGGCCCGAGCTCCTCTACTTCTCCGACTGCATCCAGAACAAGAAGAGGCCCGAGCCCTCCGGAGAAGAGGGCCTCGCGGATATCAAGATCATCGAAGCCCTCCTGCTCTCCCTCGACCTCGGGTCTCCGATCCAGCTGGACGAGATCACCCGGAAGAACCGGCCCCACGAGAAGCAGAAGATCAGCCGACCCTCATTCTTCATCCCGAAGCTCATCAAGGCTCTGAGCCCGGAAGGCACGAAGCACTAAGCACACGGAGGTACCATGTTTGACCTGTTCGAAAGATACATCAAGAAGACGAGTCCCGTTTCCACCTACACCAACGAGGTTCGGGAGCTCGCCGGCTGCCACGGGGCGATCCTCGCCACGGACGGCTTCGAGCAATCCGAACTCTTCGGCCCGAAGGCGGCTCTCGAGAAGGCCGGGGCCGTCATGCACGTGGTCTCCCTCCATCCAGGCCGGATCCGTGGGTGGTCCGGGAACGAATGGGGCCGGAGCATCCAGGTGGACATGACGGTCCGGGAAGCCTGGTCCATCCAGTTCGACTTCCTCGTCCTTCCGGGCGGGGTGATGAATCCGGACAAGCTCCGGAACAACGCCGAGGCCGTGGCCTTCGTCATGTCCATGGCCAACAAGGGCAGGCCCATCGCGGCCATCTGCCACGGGGTCCAGATCCTCATCGAAACCGGCTTCCTCAAAGGGAAGAAGATCACCTCCTGGCCTTCGGTGCGAACCGACGTGGTGAACGCCGGCGCGAAGTGGGTGGACCAGGAAGTGGTGATCGACGACAAGATCATCACCAGCCGCAAGCCCTCGGACATCCCGGCGTTCAACGCCGCCATGATCGAGCAGTTCGCTCAGGACAAGATCCACTCCCGAACGCACGCGGAGAACCCGGGGCACGCCTCGCTATAGCGGAAGAGAGTTGTAGGACTCTTCAGCGTTCTGCTGGGCCGGGAGCTCCCCGGACTGGTTGAGCTCCGGCTTGACCGAGGGATCCATCGGAAGCGTGAGGATGAAGCAGGTCCCGTCTCCGGGCTCGGAGACCACCTCGATCATGCCGTGGTGCCCATCCACGATCTGCTTCACGATGAAGAGCCCGAGGCCCAACCCGCTGACGCTCTCGTTAGACGTCACCCGCTCGAAGCGGTCGAAGATCACCTGGAGCTTATCCTTCGGGATCCCCTGGCCGTGGTCCTTGACCAAGATGCGGATGTTCTCCTGCTCCTGCTTGAGGCAGAGTTCGATCTTGCCGGGGGCGTACTTGATGGCGTTGGTGAGGAGGTTGGTGATGACCTGCTCGATCCGGGTCTTGTCCCAGTTCACGGTGAGCTCCTCGTCGACCTTCACCTTGAGCTCGCAGTCGGAGTTCACGAGGATCTCCTGGTGCCGGTCGACGACCTCGGACAGGAGCTCGGCGGCGTTGACCTGTCCGAAGGAGAAGGTGAATTTCCCGGACTGGATCCGCGAGACGTCGAGGAGGACCTGGATGAGGGCGATGAGCCGGTCGACCTGCTTCACCGACGCCTCCACCGACTTCGAGAACCGGTCCAGGGGGAACTCCCCTCCCTTGTTCATGGTGAGCGTCTTCTTCACCATCTGGAGCTGGAGCTTCAGGGAGGTGATCGGCGTGTTGAGTTCGTGGGAGGCGATGGAGAGGAAGTCGTTCCGCACTTCGATCGCTTTCTGGGAGAGCTTGTAGAGCTTGGAGTTCTCGAGGGCGAGGGCCGTGCGGCGGCCTAGTTCTTCGGCCACCTCCACCCAGTGCTGGTCGTACTTCCGACCGGACTCCGCGCTCACGAAGGTCACGGCACCCAGGATCTTCCCGTGGACGGTGAGCGGGACGATCATCGCCGAGGAGTCGCCGAGCTCTCTGGCGAGGTTGATCTGCGAGCTGTCCTGGGCGAGCTGGTGGAGGATCTGGGAGTCGATCCGCTGGTAGACCTGGGTCTTGCCGGTCTTGATCACGTGGCCCGCGCCGACCTTCGAGTTCGAGCTGCAGAGGTAGACGTCATGGAGCTTCTTGGCGGAGTCGAGCTTGGCCGGGTCGTTGTGGTGGATGACCAGGTTCTCGAGCTTCCCGTCATCGCTCAAGATATCGAAGGAGCACCAGTCCGCCAGGTACGGGACGGCGAGCCTGGAGATGCTCTGGAGGGTCCGGCGGTAGTCGAGGGAGGAGACCAGGAGCTCTCCGGCTTCCGCCAGGAAGCGCTGGGTGTCTTCCATCTTCTTCCGGTCTTCGATGTCCGTGGCCGTCCCGAGCCAGGACTTGATGTCCTTCGGCGAACCGTACCGCTCCGGCTGGACCCGGATCAGGTGCCAGCGGAAGGCCCCGTGCTTGTTCAGGATCCGGCACTCGCACTCGAGGCCGTGCTCGTTGGAGGCGTGCTCCAGGAGCTCGAGGAGCTTCGGGAGGTCCTGGGGATGGATGATGTCCTTCCACTTCATCCCGTTGCTGTTCTGGACCGAGAGGCCCGTGTACTCGAACCAGACCTTATTGAAGTAGTCGTAGCTCCCGTCGGACAGGAGCCGGAAGACGATCTGCGGGATCGAGTCCGCGAGGTACTGGTAGCGACGGAGGTTTTCCAGTTCGAGCCGATCGAGGGCCAGGGCGTGGGCCTTGACCTCGTTTTCGTAGAGCTTCAGGGCCTGCTCTTTGATCAGCTGCTTCTTCTTGAAGATGTCGACGAAGATCGCGACCTTGGAGCGGAGGATGTAGGGGTCGAAGGGCTTCAGGAGGTAGTCGATCGCCCCGACGCCGTACCCCTGGTAGACGTACTGCTCGTCCTGGTTGATCGCCGACATGAAGATGATGGGAATGTCCTTACTCTTCTCTCTGGTCTTTATCACGGACGCCGTCTCGAACCCGTTCATGATCGGCATCTGCACGTCCAGAAGGATGACGGCGAAGTCATCGTGGAGGAGGTGCCGGAGCGCCTCATTACCTGAGCTGGCAGTGACGATATTGTACGAGGGCGAGGAGAGGACCGCCTGAACAGCAAGGATGCCTTCAGGCCGGTCGTCCACGACCAGGATATTAACCTTTTCCATCTAGTGCGTCGGGGTCAAGTTATGTCCCGAAGCCGCGAAGCTCCGAGGCACGGTTTTTTCATTCATCCACTTATGCATGACGGAGAGGAGGTTGTCGGTGTCCACGGGCTTGGTGATGTAGTCGGTCGCACCGGCCTCGATGCACTTCTCCCGGTCACCCTTCATCGCCTTGGCCGTGAGGGTGATGATCGGGAGGTCCTTGAACTCATCCATCTTCCGGATCTCCTGGGTCGCCTCGATTCCTCCCATCTCCGGCATCATCACGTCCATGAGGACGATGTCGACATCGGAGTTTTCCTTGAGCTTGGCGATGCCGGAGACGCCGTTATCGGCGTAGACGACTTCCATTCCGTTTCGCTCGAGGATCACGGTGATGGCGAAGATGTTCCGCATGTCATCGTCGATGACGAGGACCTTCTTATTCTTGAAGTCCGCGTTCTTCGGGAGCTTTGGAATCTCGACCT
>SXUH01000100.1 GCA_005791855.1 Bdellovibrionales bacterium | reverse complement strand
TCTTCTTCGCCCTCATTTGCCTCTTACCGACCCCCTCCCTCTGGGCCAAGCGCCTGGCGCTGACCTTCGACGATTCCCCTCGGCTCGCGTCTCCGCTCCTCGGGGTGGAGAAGCGGGCGCAGAAGATCCGGGACGTCCTGCGGGAGGCGGGGGTCAAGGAAGTGCTGTTCCTCGCCACGCCGGCCGAGTTCACGCCGAAGACCAAGGACCTCCTGGCGGGCCACGGGAAGGCCGGGCACCTCATCGGGAACCACACTCATTCCCACGAGTCCGCCAATGAGATCGACCCCAAGGCGTTCATCGCCGACGTGAAGGCGGCCCACGAGTTCCTCAAGGACATCCCGGGCTTCACACCCTTCTTCCGGTTTCCGTTCCTGCGCGAGGGGAGTCCCCGGGCCACGAAGGACGAGCTCTCCGAGTTCCTCAAACGCTTCGGGTACCGCAGGGCCTACGTCACCATCGACACCTCCGAGTGGCTCATCGAAGAACAGCTGCACAGGGCCCTGGCCCAGAAGAAGAAGGTCGACTACGAAAAGCTCAAGCGGATCTACCTGGACACGCTGGTGAACTCCATCGAGTTCTACGACGACCTCGCCACCGCGACCTTCAAGCGCGAAGTTAAGCACACCCTCCTCCTGCACGAAAACGAGCTCGCCGGGCTGTTCCTCGCGGACCTCATCGTCGAGCTCCGGAGGAAGGGGTGGGAGCTCGTCTCTCCCACGGACGCCTACTCGGATCCCCTCGCGGAGCTCGAGCCGAAGACCCTCCTCCTGAACCAGGGCCGGGTCATGGCCCTGGCCATCGACCGGGGCTACACCGGGCCCCAGCGGTCCGGGGCGGAGAACCGCGAGGAACTACTAGAGAAGATCCGGAAGGAGAAGGTGTTTTTCTAGAGCGCCCTCGGAAAACAGGAAGTTGGCCCCCGGTAGAGTTTACACGCTTTGAGAGGCGTGGCCAAAACCGGTGTACAGTTTACCCCTAGACCCTTCCCCAGGTGGAACCATGAAACACATCTTCCTCTTCGCCCTCATCCTCGGAACCCAACCGGTCCATGCGACGAGCATGGAGTACGTGGACAGCTTCGAAGACACGGCGGAGTTCTCTAGCCCCACGGAAGCCGACCTCGCCGTCGAAGAAGCCGAGACGACCTTCGGCGCGGGCCGGGGCTACGACCAGTGGTCCTACGCCTTCGTCCTGATCAGGCCCAATGGGAGCGAGGTGACTCTCTCCGAACACAACCGGCACGCCCTGCTCAAGCCCGCCTCGACGATCAAGCTCTTCACCGGGTACTGGGCCATGAAGCGCCGGTTCCAGCTCTCCTACCTCGGGCGCATGCTCAAGACCAGTAACAACAACATGGCCCAGACGACGATCAACAGGCTCGGGGGCCCGGCGAACATGCGACAGTACTACGCGGGCCTCGGGCTCCACGTGGGGGCCTTCCACCCGGCCGACGGTTCGGGGCTTAGCTATTCAAACCAGACGAGCTGCGACTTCCAGGTGCGCTTCCTCTCTCTGGTCAGACGCTCGGAAGGGTACCAGACCTTCCGGAACCTCCTGGCCCAGCCGGGTGCCTACGGGACCCTGGACCGCCGGCTCCTGGATCTGAGTGGCCGGGTCTTCGCGAAGACTGGAACCCTGAACCGCACGGCCAACCTCTCCGGGTTCCTGGAAACCAGTAGCGGAACCGTCGTCTTCTGCGCCACCGGGGACTACCTCTCGACGAGTGTCGCATCCGCCAGACAGAAGATCGACCAGCTGGTGCGCTCGAACTTCCGGAAGTCCCGCAGCCGGTAGGGACTGGTTTTTAATAGCTCAGGCTACAGCTGCTTTCCCTTCTACGGGCAAAGCTCGCAGATCGGATGGAGGTCTTCCCGGCAGACGGCCCACTCGGAGAACGTCACCCGTTTGTCCTGGTAGGTAAACTCTCCAACGGCCCTCGTGCTAAAAGTCACGCGGGTGTGGCCCTCGGTCTTCACGGTCTCCAGGACCTTCTTCTTGGTGAATTCAATGCCCACGGAGTTGTTCCCCGGGGAGTCCAGGCCGATGCTCATCCCTTGGTAGGTGAGTGTTGTGATCTCCAGCGGGGCCCCGCCGTTACTGGTTTCGTGGTAGTAGTTAAAACTTCCGTCCGCGTTCATGCACGTGATGCTATTCCCCCAGGCAGAGGCCAGGGGGAAAGCGAGAAGGAAGAAGAGTTCAGCCTTCATGGTCTTAGGTCAGGCTGGTGGGGGCCGTGAAGTCCCGGTCCATCACCGTCTTTCTCTTATCGGCCTTGGCGTTTTCGATGGCCTTGAGGCAAACGGTCTGGACTCTGACGGTGAGTTGATCGATGGCCTGAGAAGAGGTCGAAAGAGTGCCTTCGTCTTTGATGAGTTTTTTAACTTTTGACGCAACCACGAGGGCTTCGTCGATACCCGAGTTTTCCACGTAGAGATTGAAGTCTTTCCCCATGACCGTCTTCCGGCCAAGTTTCTGGGCATGAGACATAGCATCACGGCAAGCCTTTACGATATCCTGATTGAGGGGCTCAAAGAACCCACTTGAGGTGTTCATGTCCGCTTTATCTTTGATGAATTTTTTAACTTTCGAGATGACTATCAGGCTTTCCATAGGAGACTCCTTAGGACGTTTATTAAATGGTAATCGTTTGCCATATAACTATGCTCGAATCCCACCCCATGATCAAGACGTAATCCGTCGTCTCAAAATAAATTGTTCACTATACAAAGTATGCTGGCTGCGCTAACTTTTTTCTTCAGTTTTCATTTTTTATCTCTGGGAATTTTGAGTGGACGACACAAAGCGTATAGTAATGACAGGCATCGGTCTGACCGCACCGAATGGGAACAATCTGCACGAGTTTCGGTCGGCACTTCTAGAATGCCGGTCGGGTGTGAAGCACTCCGAGATCCGCTACATGGGAACCCAGGTCGCCGGGCTCTGTGACTTCGACGAATTCAAGTACCAATCAAAGAAATTACGCCGCCGCGGAACCCGCGCGGGGAGCATCTCCATCTACTGCGCCAACGAGGCCATCGCTGACTCGGGCCTAAACTGGGAGTCGGTGGACAAGTCCATGGTGGGCGTGTACCTCGGGATCACCGAGCACGGGAACGTCGAGACGGAAAACGAAATCTTCGACATGCACCAAAATAACCTCGACTGGAAGCTCTGGTCGCCGCACCACAACCCGCGCACCGTCGCCAATTCTCCCGCGGGAGAGGTGACCCTGAACCTCAATATCACCGGGCCCCACTACACCCTGGGGTCGGCGTGCGCCGGCGGGAACGTGGGGATCATCCAGGGCGTGCAGCAGCTCCTCCTGGATGAGGTGGACATCGCCCTGGTGGGCGGGGTCTCCGAATCTCCGCAGACCTTCGGCATCTTCGCGGCCTTCGCGGCCCAGGGTGCTCTCGCGCATCACCAAGCCGCCGAACTCGCCTCGAGGCCCCTGGATAAAAATCGAAACGGCATCGCCATCTCCGAAGGCGGCTGCATCTACGTCCTCGAACGCCTCTCATCGGCGAAGGCCCGGGGAGCGAAGATCTACGGCGAGATCGTCGGCTGGGCGATCAACTCCGACGCCACCGACTTCGTGAACCCGAACCCCGAACGGCAGGTCCAGTGCATGCACAAGGCGATCAAGCGCGCGGGCCTCACTATCCACGACATCGACATCGTCAACATGCACGCCACGGGCACCGGCGCCGGAGACGTCTCCGAGAGCAAGGCCGTGCGAGACGCCTTCCACGGGGCAACCAACACCTTCGTGAACTTCACCAAGGGCCACATCGGCCACTGCATGGGTGCGGCCGGGTCCCTGGAGCTCGCGGGGAACCTGCCGAGCTTCGACGACGGCGTGGTCCACCCGGGCATGAACGTCACCGAGCTCGACCCCGAGTGCGCCATCCCGAATCTCGTCTACAACAAGCCCCACCGAGCGGGGAAAGTGAACACCATCCTCAACAACTCCTTCGGGATGCTGGGGATCAACTCCGCGCTCATCGTTAAGAAGTACATTTCATAAGGAGAGGAACATGACAGGTTCAAATGTTCGACAGATTGTAATCGATATCATCTCTGACATCGCCCCGGACGAGGACGTGACGTCCCTCGACGACAACAAGTCGCTGCGCGAGCAGCTGGACCTGGACTCCATGGACTTCCTCGACATCGTGATGGAACTCCGGAAGCGCCACAAGGTCGAAGTGCCACAGGAAGACTACCCGAAGCTTGCGACCCTCCAGAGCTGCGTGTCCTACCTCTCTCCCAAATTCGCTTAAAAGGTTAAGATGTCCTACGACGCCATTGTCATCGGTGCCGGCATGTCTGGGCTCGCGGCCGGCATCCGGCTCGCCATGTTTGACAAGAAGGTCGTGATCCTCGAGAAGCACAACGTCCCCGGCGGACTCAACTCCTACTACCAGAGACGGAACTTCGACACCCCCGGCATCCGGCAGTTCGACGTGGGCCTGCACGCCCTCACCAACTTCATCAAGAAGGGTGAGAAGGGCAAACCGTTCTCCAAGCTCCTGAAGCAGCTGCGCCTCTCCTACGACGAGTTCCACCTCATGCCCCAGAGCTACTCGAAGATCCTCTTCCCCGACGTGGAGCTGAAGTTCTCCAACGACTTCGAACTCCTGGCGACGGAGGTGCATAAGAAATTTCCTCGGGAGAAAGACAATTTCGTGAAGCTCGTGGAGCGGGTGCGGAGCTTCGACGAGCTCGACCTCTCGCTCGGGTACACCTCGTCCCGGGAGATCCTGAAGACCATCATCAAAGACGAGCTTCTGATCGAGATGCTCCTGTGTCCGCTCCTGATCTACGGCTCGGCCTGGGAAGACGACATGGACTTCGCCCAGTTCGTGATCATGTTCAAGTCCCTCTACTTCGAAGGCTTCTCCAGACCCGAAGGGGGAGTGCGGACCATCATCTCACTTCTTCTGCAGAAGTACCAGGAGGTGGGAGGAGAGCTGCGGCTTCGCACGGCCGTCTCCGAGATCCTCACCAAGGACCGGACGGTGGTGGGAGTGGTGGCGGGCGGCGCCGAGCTCCACGCACCCATCGTCCTCTCGAGCATGGGCCTCCCGGAGACCTTCCGCCTCACCCCGGCGCTCGCCGAAGCGAAGACCCCGGCCATCGGTTCCATGACCTTCCTCGAGAGCATCTTCGTCTTCGACCGGAAGATCCCGCGGGAGATCAACGATTCCACCATCATCTTCTACAACGACTCAAAAACCTATTCCTACCGGCCCGCGCGGGAGTACTTCGACCCGCACTCCGCCGTGGTTTGCTTCCCGGATACCTACGAGCTGGACAAGAGAGACGGCGAAGGGGTCGCGCGGATCACCTACATGGCCAACTACGACCAGTGGCGCTCCCTCAGCAGAGACGACTACGCCGCGAAGAAGGAAGCGGTCGCGGACTCGGGTCTGGCGTTAGTGAAGAACCTCACCAAGGGGTTCGACGGGAAGCTCCTCTTCAAGGATACCTTCACCCCGGCCACCATCGAACGCTACACCTGGCACTTGAACGGCACGGTCTACGGCTCCACCGAGAAGGTCCGGGACGGGCGCACGCCCATCGCGAACCTCTTCATCATCGGAACCGACCAGGGCTTCCTCGGCATCGTCGGCGCCATCCTCTCGGGAGTCTCCATGGCGAACCTCCACGGGCTCATGGGAGGGGAGGCGTGATCTTCAAGCACCTGCGACTGCACTCCTTCAGCTCCCAGGAACCGGAGAGCTTCCTCACCTCCGACGAGATCGAAGCGCGGCTCGGGGCCCTCTACGAGCGGGCGAAGCTTCCCTTCGGCCGGCTCGAGCTCCAGACGGGGATCAAGCGGCGAGGGTACTTCAGGGTCGGAACCGCTCCGAGCAGCATCGCCACCCTCGCGGCCCAGAAGCTCCTCAAGGATTTTCCGAAGGAAGAGGTCGACCTCCTCATCCACGCCTCCGTCTGCCGGGACTTCCTCGAGCCCGCCACCGCGGCGGCGGTCCACGCGAACCTGGGCCTCTCACCCCACTGCATGATCTCCGACCTCTCCAACGCTTGCCTGGGCGTGCTCTCGAGCATGCTCCTGGCGGGGCAGATGATCGAAAGCGGCGCCATCCGGTCGGCCCTCATCGTCTCCGGAGAAAACGCGGGGCCCCTCATCGACGAAACCCTCAAGCGGCTTCTGGATCCGAGCATGGACCGGAAGAAGATCAAGCCCTACATCGCTTCGCTGACCATCGGCTCCGCGGGCGTGGCCTTCCTCCTGACCCACGAGTCGCTGGCCCCGTCGGCGCCGAAGGTCCTCGGCGGCGCCACCCTGACGGATTCGGAGTCGGTGAAGCTCTGCCAGGGGGACGGCTCCACCGGAGGCCTCATGATGGAGACGGACTCCGAGGCCCTGCTCAAGGCGGGGATCAAGCTCTCCATCGCCAACTGGGAGAAGACCCGGAAGGTCCTGGGCTGGAAGAACGCAGACGTGGACAAGATCATCCCGCACCAGGTGGGGACCGCCCACCGGCACGCCATGCTCACGGAGCTGGGCCTGCCGCTGGATAAAGATTTTCAAACCTTCGAGACCTACGGGAACACGGGGTCCGCCGCGGTTCCCTTGACGCTGATCAAGGCCTTCGAGGCCGGGTTCCTAAGGCCCAAGGACCGAGTGGCGCTCCTGGGGATCGGAAGCGGACTCACGAGCACCATGCTCGGAATGGAGTGGACATGAAGGCCTTCAGAGAAAAGCTCAAGGACCTGGGACTCACCGGGGCGTACCCGTTCCAGTCACACTTCCTGCAACTGGGCAAGCACAACCTCCACTACGTGGACGAAGGGCAGGGGCGACCCATCCTCATGCTCCACGGGAACCCGACCTGGTCCTTCTACTACCGGAACCTCATCCGGACCTTCTCTCCCCAGTTCCGCACGGTGGTGCCGGACCACATGGGCTGCGGCATGTCCGACAAGCCCCAGGACTACGCCTACACCCTCGAGTCCCACATCCAGAACACCTACAAGCTCATCCAGTTCCTGGGCCTTGGGAAGATCGTCCTCATCGTCCACGACTGGGGCGGGGCGATCGGCATGGGCCTGGTCACGCGCTACCCGGAGCTCTTCGACCGCATCGTGATCCTCAACACCGCGGCCTTCCCGAGCAAGCACATCCCGGGGAGGATAAACCTCCTCCGCCAGGGACGGTTCGGGGAGTTCCTCACCCGGCGGTTCAACCTCTTCGCCTGGCCCGCGACCTTCATGACCACCGAGAAGAAGCTCAACCCGGCCATCAAGAAGGGCTACCTCCTTCCGTACGACTCCTACGACAACCGGATCGCCGTCGCGCGGTTCGTGCAGGACATCCCCATGGAGAAGAGCCACCCCACCTTCCGCACCCTGGCCGAGATCGAGTCCAAGCTAAGAACCCTCCCGCAGCCCAAGCTCATCCTCTGGGGCGGCAAGGACTTCTGCTTCGACCGGCACTTCTTCGAGAAGTGGCTGGAGATCTACCCGGACGTCACCGCCCACTGGTACGCAAGCGCGGGGCACTACGTGCTGGAAGACGCCCTGGACGACGTGAGTGCGAGGATCTGGGAATTCATTCGATGAACATCGCCCTGCGGATCCAGGAGATGGCCCGGCGCCACCCGCAGAAGAAATCCGTGATCTTCTCCCAGCGGGTCGGGGAGCGCTACCGGTATCCCTCCTACACCTTCGCCGAGTTCGAGGAGCGCTCCAACCAGATGGCGAACACCTTCGTCTCCCTCGGCATCACCCCGGGGATGCGGACCCTGCTCTTCGTGAAGCCCTGCCTGGATTTCTCCGTCATCACCTTCGCGCTCTTCAAGGTCGGGGCGGTTCCGGTGCTCATCGATCCGGGCATGGGCCTGAAGAACCTCCTGAGCTCGGTGGAGCAGGTCAGGCCAGAGGCGCTGGTCTCCATCGGGAAGGTCCACTGGGTGAGGCGCTTCCTGGTGAAGCCCTTCCGCAGTGTCAACATCAACGTCTCCCTGGATCCGGTGGGCGGGAAGACCTGCTACCTCTACGAGAACCTCGCCAGTGCGGGCCGGGAGTTTTCGCCGGTGGACCGGAAATCCGAGGACGTCTCGGCGATCCTCTTCACCTCCGGCGGCACCGGCATCCCGAAGGGTGTCCTCTACACCCACGGCATCCTGAACGCGCAGACCGATGCGCTCCGGGAAATGTTCTCCCTGGATGAAACCCAGGTGGACCTCCCGGGGTTTCCGCTCTTCGCGCTCTTCACCCTGGCGATGGGGATGTCGTCGGTCATCCCGGACCTGGACCCGACCAGGCCCGCGCAGTGTGATCCGGCGAAGCTCGTGCGGAACATCCTCGACCAGCAGGTGTCCTTCGTCGCCGGGTCTCCCGCGATCTGGGAGCGGGTGGGAGCCTACTGCCTGGTGAAGAACATCCAGCTCGGGAGTGTGAAGCAGGTGGTGATGTTCGGGGCCCCGGTGCGGGCGGAGCTCCACCGGACCTTCAAGAAGATCCTTCCCTTCGGAGACACCTTCACACCTTATGGTGCGACCGAGTGCCTGCCGGTGAGCCTCATCCGCGGAACGGATGTGCTGCAGAAGCATCTCCCGAAAACACTCCAGGGGATGGGAACATGTGTGGGGAAGGCGGTACCGGGTGTGGAGATAAAGATCATCTTTGTTACGGATATTCCGGAGAGCGAACTCAGAGAAGTTCCGTCTGGAGAGGTCGGCGAGATCGTGGTGAGCGGCCGGCAGGTCACCCCCGGGTACTTCGAGATGGATCAGGAGACGAAGAAGGCGAAGATCACCCACGCCGGAAAGCTCTGGCACCGGATGGGAGACCTCGGCTGGATGGACGAGGAGAAGAATCTCTGGTTCCTCGGGAGGAAGGGCCACCGAGTGGAAACCCGAGAGGAAACTTTCTATCCGCTTCAGATCGAGGCCATCTTCAATCAGCACAAGGACATCAAGCGCTCGGCCCTGGTGAAGATCAGAGCTGGGAACGAGGTGGGCCTCGCTCTGGTGATCGAACGCCACGACAGGAAGACCCGCATGGATCCGAAGTTTCTGTCAGACCTTGAGGGACTCAAAAGGAAGACCAGGCCCGCAGAACGGGTCTCCCACTTCTTCCTCCATCCCTCATTCCCGGTAGACGTCCGGCATAATATCAAGATCGACCGGACGAAGCTCTCCCACTGGGCCCAATTACGCCTTTAGTCTTGTCATCGATGCCGGCCCCAAGGAAACTTAATTTCAAGGGCGGTGCATATGACTCATAAGCAGGTTGAGAAGAATACGGTCAGGATCATCTACGTCGTAATTCTAGTGGCTTTGTCTCTCTTCCTCATCTCACCATTCCTCATCCCCATCGTCTTCGCCGGGACAGTTTCCCTCGCGCTCTATCCTCTGCAGGAGATGCTACTGGCCAAAAATTTTCAAAAGAACAGAGCAGCAGCACTCCTGACCACGGCGTTCGGGATCATCATCTCCATTCCGTTTTTCTTCTTCGTGG
>SXUH01000099.1 GCA_005791855.1 Bdellovibrionales bacterium | reverse complement strand
GGTGGTCGCGCAAACCGGACCTATGTATTCGGTTAAGGGACTGATCCGCTGCGCGGCCTTGAACACCGGCTGGGCCCCGGCCTCGAGCTCGTGCGAACTGAACATCCAAGGGAAGACGATCGGCGTCCTTAACACCGGCGCCATCCTCCAGAGCCTGATGGCGGTGAAGGTTCCGACCGGACCGTCGTACAGTGTCACCGGTGAGTTCGAAGCGGTCTCCGTGAGCTCGGAGTTTCCTCCGTACGGAGTCCGGGAAAGAGCGATCGTTCGACTTAAGTAAGGACGCCGGACCAGTGAACGAGGTCACCTCGTTCACTGGCAGGGCGATGGTTATCTGAGGTAGACTTTCACACCGTCGATGAGCTTCGGCGCATCTCTAAACGAAACAGAATTCCGCTTCAGCTTCCGGCTCATCCCCGGGGCCTTGAGGGACGCGGTCGAGTGCGAGTAGCCCAGGGTCATGAATGCCATGGCGTTGGTGTTGATTTCCAGTGCTTCGACGCTGATGTTGGTGAGGTCGTCGCAGGCGCTGTGGTAGCACTTGTCGTACGCCACTCCCGCTTCGCCGCCGAAGGCTTCGGCTTCTTCCTGGGTCTTGATCCCCTCGGCGCCGGTGAAGACTCCACCGATGGGGATGCCGGCCTCCGCGAAGGCGGCGTAGTCCGACCGGCCGTCGATCTGGGTTTCGATGCTCCGGATGCCGTTTAGCCGGAAGTACATGTGGAAGAGTCTTTCGATGGACGCGGAGCCCTCCGGACCCTTGAGGCCGAACTTCGAGCCATCACCGTCGAAGACGGAGATCATGTAGTTGGGAGAACCGATCATGTCCACGTTGAGGTAGAGGGAGATCTTGGACTTCTCTTCCGCGCTCAGGGAAGCGACGTACTTCTCCGAACCGATGAGGCCCATCTCCTCCGCGCCCCAGAAGCCGAAGCGGAGCTTATTGACGGTCTTGACCTTGGCCATCCGGAGGGCGATCTCCAGGATCCCGGCGCTGCCGGAGGCGTTGTCGTTCATGCCCGGGCCCTCGCTCACCGAATCCAGGTGCGAGCCCACCATCACGACGTTCTCGGCGTTCCCCTCGGCGGATTCCGCCAGGACGTTGAAGGTCTTCCGCGTTTCGATCTTCGTTTCGGAGATGAGCTGAAGCTCCGGCTTCTCCAGACCCAGGAGGCTCACCCCGAGCGGGTAGGAGATGGCGAAGGCCGGGATGGTGATGCCGCTGTCGGCGCCGAGAGAGCTGTGGAAGACCCCCTCTCTCTGCTCCGTGTTCCCTTGGTTGAAGACGACCACCCCGGAGGCTCCGGCCGCCTGAGCGAGTTCGGTCTTCTGCTGGAAGGTACAGGTTCCTCGCTGCACGAGGGCGATGTTCCCCTTCGGGAAGTTTGCGTAGTCGCTGGCTTCGCAGCCGCTGGTGGAGGTGTTATCTCTACCGAGGCTGATGTCCACCGGGATGATGGCCCCTTTCACGGTGGCGCTCGGGCTGTAGGAAAGGAGAGCGAACTCCTTCTCTTCCTCGAAGGTCCTCGGTTCCGGCGCGGTCAGGGCCAGACCGGCCTTGAGTTGCTCGTAGATCTTGATGTCAAACGGCTGGAAGGTGACCTTATAGCCAGCGGCGGCAAGTTTATTCGCCACGTATTCGCCGGAGAGCTCGTGGCCCCTCGTTCCAGCGGACCTGTTACCGTTATTCTGCTTGGCGATCTTCTCCAGCTCCTCGAGGTGCTTGAAGACCTCAGAACCTCGGATGTGCTCGGGGCTACTGAAAGAACTTGCGAAGGATGGTATTGTGCTTAGAAGAAGGCTCGCGGATAATAGGATTGAACTTTTTTTCATGAATTTCTCCCGGTTGCCTCTATGAATAACCAATTCGTGGTGAAAAGTAAGTTGGGTGTAAGAAGAATTGATAAGATAATGGAAGTCGGTGCCATAATGGTACCTGGAGGCGAGAATGAGAAATGATTTAAGCGGTTCGACCATCCTAGTTACCGGTGCGTCCTCTGGGATTGGCCGGGAGATGGTCCGGATCGTCGCCAGGAAAGCGAAGGCCTTGGTGCTGGTGGCCCGCAGACAGGATCGGCTGGAGGCATTGCAATCCGAGATCCTCACCCTCAACCCAGGTCTTCGGGTTCTCTGCATTAGTGCGGATCTTTCCAAGCAGGCCTCCATCGATCAGCTGTTGCAAGCGCTCTCGTCGGAGAAGATCGAGGTGGACCACCTCATCAATAACGCGGGCCTCGGGGACTTCACCCCGCTCGAGAAGTCTAACTGGAACAAGCTCGAACAGATGATCAGCACCAACGTGGTCGCCCCCGTGTACCTCGCGCACAGACTCCTGGAAGGGATGCTCCGGCGAGGCCGCGGCGGGATCCTCAACGTGGGCTCCACGGCGGGGATGCTTCCCATCCCGTACTTCTCCGCGTACTGCGGGACCAAGTACTTCATGAGCGGGTTCAGCCAGTCCCTTCGCTGCGAGCTCGCGGGGACCAACGTCACCGTCACCGAGCTCTGCCCCGGGCCCGTTGCCACGGAGTTCGAATCCATCGCGGGCGAGAACATCGACGTCCAGGTCCCGAAGTGGGTGGAGATCTCGGCGCCCGACTGCGCCCGCGCCGCCATCAGTGGCTTCGAGGCCGGCAGGGCGAGGGTCATCCCGGGGGCCAGCATGAAGGTGGGGATGTTCCTCATGAACTTCGTCCCCCTTCCCGTGACGAGGCTCTTCCAGGGGAACTTCGCCAAGGTCGTGCGCCGGAAGTACTTCTCCTAAGCGGCTCGGCTTACCTGTTCCCGTACTGCTCCTGGACCACGCAGTGGAGCGAGCCCTGGAGCTGGATCAGGTCGCTGGACTTGACCGGATGGACGACGTACCCCGCTTTCTTGTAGACGGCGAGGGCGAGGACATCCTCGCGGACGCCGTACTGCGGGACGAAGACGTGGCGGCCGTAGAAGACGCTGTTGGTGTAGGTCCGGAAGACGTACCGCTCGCTGTTCTTCTCCGGTTGCGGCTCGAGGGTCGGGACCGGCGCCGGTAAGCGGATGAGCTTCACTCCGAGGGTGGTGAGCTTCTGGAAGTTTTTGGCCTGGACCTCGCGGACTTCCGCGGGAGCGGCGGCGGAGTAGTCGGACACGAAGGCGACACCGGGGGCGGCGAGCTGGAAGGACATGTCGATGTGCTTGGTGAGTTCCCGCGGGAGCGGGTCGAGGACGACGCGCTCTTTGCAGCCGATGAACGCTAGGAGTTCGAGGACCTTCTCGAGCTTGGACGGATCCTTGTTATTGATGAAGCACCGTCCATCCCGGTCGACCTGAAGGTTGCCCCCGTGGAGTTCGTAGTCCGGGCTCCCGATGTGAATGGCCCGGATCCCTTGCTCCCGGCCGATCACGCTCGGGAGATGTTCGTCGTTATTGATACCCGGGACGTTCGGGAAGTAAGGAAGGTCGATGATCACCGGCTTGTTCCGGTAGCTCGCCCACACGGGGCCGAAGTCCCGGACCCAGATGGTGTCGATGGGAACGATCCGGGCCTGTCTCTGCGCCCGCGGCGAAAGCCGTTCCCGGGCGAACTTCTCGCACTTAGGAGACACTCGAATTTCCACCGGAGCAACCAGGACGACGCGGTTGATGAAGGCGATGATCTCTTCGCTGGCCGCGCGCTGGGGGAGCCGGTCGTCCATGCAGTAGAACTCGCCGAGGGTGAAGATGATCTTCTTCTCCGGAGTGAAGCTCGGCACGGGTGAGAGGCCCGACTGCGGAGGAAGGCCCTGGGCAAGCGCCAGGCTGATTCCAAAAGCGAGGGTGGCGAGGAGGTGGAGCATGTTCGATCCTTCCTACTTCGAGAGTTCGTCCACGGAGATCCGCGGGGAGAGGCGAGGGATGGTGTCGGCCTGCGGTGGATCGAAGACCAGGGTCTGGCTGATGTCGTTGTCTTCGAACCACTTCCGCATGTCCTTGAAGTACCCGTGGTAGAACTTGTTGGAGAGGGTGCGGTCGTTGTACCGGCCGGTGGAGATCGCGAACTTCGAGGATTCCGTGATGTAGAGCCGGAGCTTGCCGTTGTCGGAGGTGGTGAGCCAGTAGTCGTACCACTCCTTCATCTCCACCGGCTTGCCGAAGTTCGGATCGAGGGCGAGCCAGATCTCCTTGCCCTCGGCGTCCTTGGACTGGACGATGGTGACCATGTGCCAGCCCCAGGCCCGCTTCATCATCGGGCCCACGATGAAGGCCTTCTTGATGTTGGCCCGGTTGTACCCGGCCAGGACCAGGTAGAGGTGGGCGAACATGGCCCGGCCAAAGCAGTAGCCGATGCCCTTGCTGTCGGGATCGTAGTTCACCACCGGGGTGGAAGACACCACGGGGTTCTTGATGGATTCGTCGATGATCCGCTGGCCATTCTCTACGCTGAGGTGCCGGGGCTTCTTCCGGTCGGTGGGGTGGATGGCCCCGTTTGCCTTCAGGTTCACGTTCAGGGCGACGAACTTCTCGTAGGTGTCCCGGGACTCCTTGACGATCTGCTCGGGCGTCTTCCCTTTGTTGTCGAGCTTGGCCTGGTCGAAGAGGTTCACCGAGCTTTTTAGAATCTGGGCCTGGGCCGAGAGGGAGACGCAAAGAATGAGAGCAAATCGCAGCATCTGTGGATCCTGGTGTGGGTGTGGGAACTCCTTTTAAACCACTCGGAAACCTTCGTAAATAGGTGCGTTTTGTCCCCCGGAGAGAGGGATTGCTTTTTTAACAACTTACAAACTTAAATTATCTCAATATACTCCCGGCCATGTTGAAACTCCTCCCTTCCACAAGAAAAATTTTCTTGGCCTTCTCGATCTTTGGGATGATCAATATCCTCCTGGCCTACTCCTTCTTCTACCTCTCGTCCACCACCCTCCTGGAAGAGCGAAGCAGTGAGCAGATGGCCTCCGTCCGGACCCTGGCGTCTCAGAAGCTCGCCCTTTACCTAAAAAACCTAAAGGCATCCTTAATCCAGAGCTCGGAGTCGACGGCCGGATCGCGCACCGTCACCGACCCGACCCTAAAGGAATCCATCGCCGGTTTCGCCGTCGTGAGTTCCGCGGAAGTTTCCAAGCACGTTCCAAACCAGTTCTACCATCACGGGGATAACCACATCGGGCTCAACGTCCCCGTCCGGGGCGGATTCCTGGTGTGGGAGATTTCCTTCACCGGCCCGAACCGGGTCCTCGAGGAACACTCCGGCCTGGGGAAGACCGGAGAGATCTACCTCGTCGGCGATGACCGGCAGATCAAGAGTGCCTCCCGGCACCTCCGGGACATGACGGGGGTGAAGGTGGACAACGAGTCCCACCGTAAAGGCCAGGCAGGAGAGACCGGAGTGGGGAAGGTCCGGGACTACCGGGGAGTGGAAGTCATCAGCGCCTACGCCCCCTTCTCCTTCGACGAGCTGAGGTTCGTCCTCCTGAGTGAGATCGACCGGGACGAGGTGCTCTCTCCGCTCAAGGCCCTCCTGAACCGCATCCTCATCCTGTGCCTCTTCCTCTGTCTGGTCACCGTCTTCCTCTCCTACCTCTTCAGCTCCAAGGTCCTGGAGCTCATCGAGGCCATGCGCGGGCAGATCACCGACCTCCACAAGCAGCTCATCCACGGGATCGAGGACGAGAAGCGCCGGATCTCCCTCCACCTGCACGACGGCGTGGGCCAGATCCTGACCGCGCTCAAGTGGGGCGTCTCGCACAATCCGGACCAGGCGAAGCTCAAGGAGTTGTGCGACGAGGCCTTCAGAGAGATCCGCTCCGTCTCCGCCGACCTCATGCCGGCGGAGCTCTCCGAGCTCGGCTTCTTCCCCGCCGTCCGGAACTACCTCCGGAAGCAGCAGGACTACCTGAACCTTCCCATCCACTTCTGGAACAACGAGAACCTGGAGAAGCTCACCTTCCGAGACGGCCTCGAGGTCAACCTCTACCGCATGATCCAGGAGTTCCTCCAGAACACCATCAAGCACGGACAGGCCCGGTCCGTTTCCCTGGTGCTGTTCCAGGAGGTTGACTATCTCCACCTCCGCTACGAAGATGACGGGATCGGCATGCCGGACGCCGAGCCGATGCCCCGGGTGCTGCAGTACCGGACCGAGCTCATGGGTGCGACCCTCGAGCGGTCGAAGACGAGCACGGGCCTTGCCTTCACCGTCCGGATCCCCTTGAAGGAGCTCTTCCAATGAACCCCTGTCGCATCTACCTGCTCGATGACCACAAGATCATCCGCGACGGGATCCGGAGCATCCTGGATGCCTCCGGGAGCTACAAGGTCGCGGGAGAGGAGGGGGATCCGCTCGCCTTCCTCGCCGTCCTCCGGAAGATCGACGCCGAGATCCTCCTCCTGGACATCTCCTTCCCGGAACTCTCCGGCTTCCACCTGATCCCGAAGATCAAGAAGCAGAGGCCCGACCTGAAGATCGTGGTGCTCTCCATGTTCAACGACCCGGAGTACATGCAGCGGGCGCTGCTCC
>SXUH01000098.1 GCA_005791855.1 Bdellovibrionales bacterium | reverse complement strand
CAGACCAGGGCGAGCTTGTCCTTGAAGCTCGGAGCGCCGGCCACCTTCTGCAGGTTGAACCGCTGGGCCTTCACCACCTGGCCCGGGAGGATCCCGTAGCCCGCCCCCGAGTTCACCAGGGTCGCCAGGAGCTCGAGGTTCTGCACCTCGATCTTGTCCGCCGGGAGCTGCTTCCAGCGGGTCATGATGGAGTGGGCCTGGGTCATGCCGGGGATGTAGAGGAGCTTCTCCTGGTAGCGGGCCTTGCTCTCCCACACGTGGACGTCGTCCTCGCCGATGAACTTGGTGATCAGGCCCTGGATGGAGAGCGGGTTCATCACCACGCCGAAGTCGATCTCCCCCTGGGAGACCCGCTTGTTGATGGCCGCGGAGGAGTCGTTGACGATCTCGATGTCGATGTTCGGGCTGTGCCGGTGCAGGGCCTTCAGGAAGTCGCCGAGGACGAACATCCCCACCGAAGAGTGGCACCCGATGCGGAAGCGGATCTTCGCGGTGGCCCCCTTCATCTGGGCCAGGAGGCGCAGGGATTCCTCCGCCTGGGGCAGGAGGATCTTCCCCTGGGGTGTGAGCTTGATCCCGTCGCGGCCCCGGATGAAGAGGACGGTGTCCATCTCCTTTTCGATCTTCTTGATCCCGAGAGAGAGCGAGGGCTGGGCCATGTCCAGCTTCTCCGACGCCTCGGAGAGGGTCCGGGACCGGGCCACGGTGACGAAGTTCTCGAGGTCTTTAAACGTCAGCACGGGTGCCTCCGAGGATGAGTTGCAGGAGGTGGACGTCCAGGAGACGCCCGAACTTGAATCCGACTTCCTTCATGACCCCGACGCGCTTGAAGCCGAACTTCTCGTGCAGGCCGATGCTCAGTTCGTTCCCGTCGGAGACGCGGGCGAGGATGGTGTGGATCCCGTGCGTCCGCGCGAGCCGGAGGAGTTCCGCCAGGAGGAGCTTCCCCGTCCCCAGGCCCTGGTGGCCCGGGTGGACGTAGAGTGAATTCTCCACCGTATCGGCGTAGGCCAGGCGATCGGAGTAGCGGTTGAGCGATGCCCAGCCGATGACCTTCCCGTCCGCCTCGGCGACGATCACCGGATTCCTCTCCGAGCGCGAGCGGAGCCACTGGGTCCGGTCTTCGACGGACTTGACCTCCGTATCGAAGGTCGAGATTCCATTGAGAATAGCTTCATTGTAAATTTCAGTGATCGCCGGGACGTCTGCTGTCACCGCTAAGCGAATCGTAACGTTGGCCATAAAACACATTACATCAATTATTCACGGGAGCCAATGAAACTTAGATAAGACTTGAACACTCCGAGGTTACAGAGTGCGCTTTAGGTTGCCTTGATTGACTGGAATGACGCGTTCTCGAGAGAATTTAAGCCATGAGAGCGCAGTTGGATCAGCACATCCTCAATCCAAAATTCCCGTGCATTATGGCAAAGACGGTCCTGAAGAAGGGACACATTTCTTTCAACCAACACCATGATCTCGGGCTAAAGGCCACGGAGGAAATCCTGGGTCAGATCCACGCGTTCGTGGACGACTACCGTCGGGACCCGAAGAAACTGCGGAGCTTCATCGTCTGCCTGGGCGACCCGGCGTACGAAGATTTCCAGACCTTCGAGCCGGTCTTCTGGGACTTCCTAAGGAGCCTCAACGCCATCGACAAGAAGACCTACCTCCCCGACCCGCGGGTCGCGAGCTCCCCCGACTCTTCGGAGTTCAGCTTCAGCCTCAAGGGCGAGGCCTTCTTCATCCTGGTGATGCACCCCCAGAGCCCGCGCCTTGCGCGCAAGTTCATCCAACCCACCATCATTTTTAATTTACATCAGCAGTTCGAAGATCTAAGAAATAAGGGTGTGTTTAAGAAGGTCAGGGACGCCATCCGGCTCAAGGATAAGCTCCTCCAGGGCTTCATCAACCCCATGCTCGCAGACTTCGGAGAGAAATCCGAGGTCTTCCAGTACCTCGGGAAGAAGTACGCGCCGAACGCCCCCTGCCCGCTCACCCTCTAGGAAACCTATGAACGTCATCGAACCTCGCACCGGAACCGGCTTCACCCTCAGGAAGGGCCAGCGCCTGAAGGTCACCGACCTCAAGGGCGAGCAGGTCTCGGACTTCTTCTGCTTCATGAACGACAACCACGAGGAGTACGTCTCCTCTGGCCGCACGCTGGACTACATGTCCAAGATCTTCCTCACCACCGGCGACACCCTCTACTCCAGCCGCAGCCGGCCCATGGTGAAGATCGTCGAGGACACCGTCGGCCGCCACGACTTCCTCCTCACTCCATGCTCCAGGGAAACCTTCGAGATCATCTACAACGACAAGTGCCCGCACCACGGCTGCGAAGGGAACCTCCTCCGGGCCTTCCACCAACAGGGCCTCGAGCTGGACTCCCTCCCGAACACCTTCAACCTCTTCATGAACGTGAAGCTGGACGAGAAGGGCACGCTGACCGTGGCCCCGCCGCTCTCGAAATCAGGGGATTACATCATCCTCGAGGCCCTGGCCGACCTCACCGTCGGGCTCACGGCCTGCTCGGCCCTCCAGTCCAACAACGGGTCGTTCAAGCCCATCGGGTTTGAGATTCTAGGGAAGTAGGCCCCGAACCTAGTTACCTTTTTACACAAACACTTCCCAAAGATCCTTGGATCTAGTATCTAAGCTGCCATTATCTAAACGTTTTCCACGTCTTAAAAAGGACAATTATGAAACTTTTATTCTTGGCCATGGTCCTCATGCTCTCGACTGCCGCTTTCGCGAACAAGTTCGTGGAAGTGAAACTCAACGCGAACATTCTCGGCCAGGTCGTCGACCTCGCTAACCGGTACAAGCCGAAGTTCACCGTGAACGGACCGTGCACCCAGGCCGAGTTCGCCGTCGCCGTCGCCATCGACGGCATCGAGGGGACGACGTACCTCGTGAAGTCCCAGGCCGGGATCTCCAAGGTCCACGGCGCAGACGCCGAAGCCGTGAAGACCATCCTCGAGTCCGCCAAGGTCCCGGGGAACCGAACCGGTTACACGACCTTCGTGAAAGAACTCGTCATCAGAGAACGAGGCTGCGGCCGCGCACCGAGCGTGTGGACCGGGACCTACGAGATCTTCGGACCGGACTGGAAATAATCAATTCCTAGAGGGTGGCTCCGGCCACCCTTTTTTTTGCCCTAGGCCCGCGCTCCCCGACTCTTCTTAAACATGAAGTACACCGGAATCCCCGCCAGGATGAAGACCAGGCCGATCCCCGTCTGCTTGGGGCTCGTCACCACGGTGTTGATGAGGAGGAGAATCCCGAGGATGATGAAGATGAGCGGGACCACCGGGTACCCGAGGGTGCGATAGGACCTCGGCGCGTCGGGCATCCGCTTCCGGAGCACGAACACCACTCCGGTGACCATTGCGTAGAAGATCCACGCGGAGAACACCACGTAGTCCGTGAGCTGGTCGAAGGTTCCGGAGAGCGCGAGGATCATGGAGACCACACTCTGGACGATGATGGAGGTGATGGGCACGGCGGTCTTCTCGTTGACCCGGGCGAGCTGCTTGAAGAAGAGTCCGTCCCGGGCCATGGCGTACGGCACGCGGGCGCCGGTCAGGATCGATCCGTTGAGGGCTCCGAGGGCGGAGAAGACGAAGGCGACCGACAGGATGGTGACTCCGGAGGTCCCGAGGAAGGTCAGGGCGGCCTTGGTGGCCACCGGGAGCGCGTCCGGGAACTGGGAGGAGTTGGCGGTGATCACTTCGCTGAACGGAAGGGCGTAGAAGTAGGCGACGTTGGCCACTCCGTAGATGGCGAGGATGACGAGCATCCCCAGTCCCAGGGAGAGCGGGATGTTCCGCTGCGGGTTCTTCACCTCCCCGGCGACCATGGGGAGGTTGTTCCAGCCGTCGAAGGCCCAGAGGGCCGCGAGGGTGGCGGAGCCGAAGGCCGACCAGCCGGCGAAGCCGGTGACGGTGGGAGAGACTTCGGAGAAGTGGGCCACGTCCCCGGTGCGGGAGAAGAAGAAGATCCCGAAGCTGATGCCGATGATCATGAAGAGCTTGATCGCCGTCATGGCGGCCTGGAGCCGGCCACCGAAGGCCACACTCAGGCAGTTGAGGGACGAGAAGAGCGCGATGACGAGCACCGCCGCCACGGCCCGGCCTCCGATGAAGGAGAAGTCGACGATGGCGCTCATGAAGGTCATGGCGCCGACGGCGTAGGCGGCGATGGAGCCGGGGGAGCCGATCCAGAACCGCATCCAGCCGAACAGGAAGGCCCAGAGATCTCCGTACCCTTCCTTGAGGTAGACGTACTCTCCGCCGGCCTCCGGCATGAGGCTTCCGAGTTCCGCGTAGGAAAGAGCTCCGGCGAAGGACAGGGCCCCGGCGAAGACCCAGATCAGGAGCACCATCATGGGGTTTCCCATCAGGGCCGACATGGAGGCAGTTTTTAGGAAGATCCCCGTTCCCAGGATACAACCGACGACGATCGAAGTGGCATCTGTGAGGGTGAGGCCACGGACTAATTGCTTACTCATAGGCTTTAATACTAATGAGGAAATACTTTATTGTGAAGCACTATTGGAGTTTATCAACTTTAAGAACTCGCGGCCGTAGTTATCCAGCTTGCTCTGCCCAACTCCGTGCACCATCAAGAATTCCTCTTCGTTCCTCGGCAGGATGGCGCACATGTCGTGGAGAGACTTGTCGTTGAACACAATGTACGGCGGGAGGTTCTTCTCCTGCGCGATCTTCCTCCGCAGGGCCTTCAGGGCTTCGAAGAGGTCGTTTCTTCCGTGCCGGGCTTCCTTGGCCTTGGCGGCTTCCTTCTTGCCCTTCTTCACCTGGGTGAATTCCTGCTTGCGAAGGTAGAGCACCTGCTTTCCGGTGAGGATGTCCTGGGACTTCTGATCGAGGGCGAGGCTCCGGAACTCCCAGTTCTTGATCTTGATGTAGCCCTGGTTCAGGAGCTGCCGGAGGATGCTGTTCCAGTGTTCCTTGGGCCTATCCTTCCCGATGCCGAAGACCGAGAGGGTGTCGTGCTTCCTCCCGGTGATCTTGGCGTTCTTGCTCCCGCGGATCACGTCGATCACGTGGCCCGCGCCGAAGAGCTGCTCGGTCCGGTAGATGGTGGAGAGGATCTTCTGGGCGTCCACGGTGGCGTCCCAGAGGACGGGGGGCTCGAGGCAGGTGTCGCAGTAGCCGCACTTCACCTCCCCTTCCTGGCCGAAGTAGCGCAGGAGGTACTCGCGCCGGCAGGCCGGGGTCTCGCACAGGGCGAGCATGCAGTCCAGCTTGTGCCGGGCCACCTTCTTGTACGCCTCGTCGGCGTCGGTGGTCTCGAGCATCTGGGCGAGCTTCACCACGTCCTGCAGGCCGTAGATCATCCAGGCCGTGGAGGGCTTGCCGTCTCGGCCCGCCCGGCCCGTCTCCTGGTAGTAGCTCTCGAT
>SXUH01000097.1 GCA_005791855.1 Bdellovibrionales bacterium | reverse complement strand
TTCGTTAGAGGTTTAAAAAGTGAAGAGTTTAAAGTGTATAACTAAGTACTAGGCTATCTCTTTTCTAGAAAAACTCATCCAAATCCTTAAGATCTCAGATAAAATTCATCAGAATGTTCGCGATGTCTCTTTAAGGCATATCTCTTAACCAAGACTAGACATTAGACACTGACAAGAACTTCGACACTTTTGCTTCCGGAAACCGGGGGCTTAGGCGGCGGTTCCTGGTACTGGGTTTGCAGGTTTCTGGTATGGTCAAAATTCTCCTCTTCGCCCTCCTTGTGGTCACACAGGGCTCACTGGTCCCAGTGAAGAAGCCCGTCCGTAGCATCGCGAGCGTCCGCCACGCCCTCCGAGTCGAGCACGCCAAGGAACTCCTGGGCACCCACTACCGGAAGAGCATCGTCTCGAAGTTCGAAGGCCGCCGGGTCGTCGCCGCCGACATCCTGAGCGTGGTCCGCGAGCGCCTTCCCAAGAAAGACAAGGCGAAGGCCGGGCTCATCAGCCGGACCATCATGAAGGAAGCCCGGAGGCACGCCCTCGATCCGTACTTCGTCATGGCCGTCGTGGCGGGGGAGTCGAGCTTCAACCCCCGGGCCCAGGGCCCGGTGGGAGAGATCGGCCTGATGCAGATCAGGCCCTCCACCGGCGAGTGGATGGCCAAGAAGATGCGGCTCAAGTGGAAGGGGGGCGCCGGGCTCTACGACCCGGTCCTGAACATCCGCATCGGCACCGCCTACCTCGCCTGGCTCAGAGAAGAGTTCAAGGGACACGGCCAGCTCTACGTCGCCGCCTACAACATGGGTGCGCGGTCCGTCCGGAACGCCGTCGATAAGAACGTCTGGCCCAAGGACTACCCGACCCACGTGATGAAGCGCTACATCTCCTTCTACCGCGAGATGGGCATCAAGATCTAGCTCCGCCTACGGATCGTGCCGTTCCTGCGGAGGCTTGATCTCCCACCGGGCGTTCCCCTCCGCGATCCACTCGCGCAGGTGGATGGAGAAGTCCTTCACCCGGCTGCTCTGGTAGTTGCCGTCGGCCACGAGCCACCGGAACTTCCGCCCGACGTGCTCCTTGATGAGGTCGTCGAGCCCGGAGAGCTCGGCGTACTTCGGAACGAGCTCGGCCTTCGCAGCGGCGCAGGCGGCGTTGGTCTTGTCGGTGGAGAGGAGCATGTAGTTCAGGAAGTGGCAGTAGCGGTCGAGCGTCGAGGTCTGGGTGAGGATGAGGTCGAGGTCGGTCTGCTGGTCCTTGAGGAGGGAGAGGAAGGCCCGCTTCTCGATGGCCGGGTTCTTCGCGAAGGCCGCGAGGAGCTCCTTGATCGAACCGACCTCGGCGTTCAGGACGGTGGAGTACTTGGCGAGGCTCGCGGCGACGAACTTCTCGTACTGGACGCCGAACTGGTCCATCTGCTTGACGTTCCTTCGGAGGTTGAACTTCAGGTAGTCCACCATGAGCTCGTCGAAGATCCGGGTCTCGAGCTTCTTCTTGTGGGTGATGATCATCTGGACCGAGGACCCGTAGTCGGGGTCGTTGAGCTTCCGCTTCACCTCCGCGTACTGGTCCTTGATCCAGGCGCGACGGAGGAGGGTGCGTTCGGTGAAGTCCCCGAGAGGGTTCTTGTACTTCCGGTTCGCTCGCAGCTTGAAGCCCGTCATCTGCTGCTTGAAGATCGAATCGCCGAGGGGGAGGAGGTCGTCGCGGAGGAGGTTGTTGAAGTCGCGGCTGACCTTCTGCTTCTCCTCCAGCGGGAGCGCCCAGCAGGCGGTGAGGGTCGGGAAGACCGTCGGGAGGGTCGCGGCGGACTTGACCACTTCACGGATGAGGGCCCTGTCGCTCGGCGAGCTCATCGGGTTTTCGTACCTGCCGAGGAGGCCGAAGAACTGCTGGAGGTCGGACTCCTCCGAGTAGACGGCCCGGTAGATCTCGTTGCAGCGAGTGAAGTTGGTCTCCCGGCCTAGCGGGACGATCTTCGCGTCTTCGGAGATCCGGTTGAGGATGAGGGTGGACCGGTGGTTCGCCCCGGCGGCGATCACCTGGGCCCTGCACTCCGGGCAGTTCGCCTCGAGGTCGTCCTGCTTGATCTTCAGGTACCCTTCGAGGGACTCGAGCTCCTCTGGCCTCACCTCGAGGTTGAGGTAGTCGTTGATGTCCTTCTGGATCTCGGCGTAGGAGCAGAACTGGTTCATGAACAGGAGTTCGTCGTCCGGGTCGGAGAACTTGTAGGGGTTCTGGGACTTGTAGTAGTTGTCGATCCCGCTGATCGCCGAGGACACCAGCGTTCCGCCGAGGTTCACCGCCATTCCGTACGGACCCGAGACGGTCCCCACCACGGTGGAGACCCCCTTGACCACGCCGGAGAGCTTGGCCATGAAGCTGCCCTTGTTCTTCCCGTCCACGCACTTCTTATTGTTGGTCACCTGGCCGATGACGTCGTTGATCGCCATCGACGCTCGCTCGGTCATGCCGGCGATCTTCTGCAGGTCCTCGCCGTCGAACTCGGTCTCCTCCTTCAGGGCGGTGGTGATCTTACTCCAGTCCTTACTGGTCATGACCTCGGCCACCTCGATGAGCTTCTTCGAGATGGGTTCGCACTCCGGGAACGGCTTCACCTGGTTCCGCAGGTCCTGGATGGAGGTGACGATGGAGGCGCCTTCGCTGGTGAGGGCGGGGCACACCATGGTCTTGTTCGGGACCTGTGCCAGGAGGTTGGAGGACACGAGCAAAAGGATGAGAGCTTTACGCATAATCTTCGCCTGTGGTTGAGGATTGGGATGAACAAAGTATGGTCCGGATCCGGATCCGTTCACAGAGAGCAAGAATAAATTACAAGAAGAATTAAGGTTTCTTTGGAGGTGACCAGGGGGGCGGGGCCCTGGTCACTAAGAGGAAGAGGAGACTTACTGGTAGTCCGGGAATGCCTTCGGGCAGTTAGAAAGGTCGCCGCCGGGACCTGCGTAACAATTACCCCCTGGGCCCGCGTAGAGTTCACCGCCCGGGCCTGCGTAGAGCCTTCCGCCCGGGCCCGCGTAGCACTCGCCCCCCGGACCGGCGTACAGCTTCCCGCCGGGGCCTGCGTAGCAAGGGCCGCCGGGGCCGGGGTCGCCGCGGCAGAAGTTAAGGTTGCACTTGAGCCAGAGTTCTCTGGTTGAGCTCTGGCGAGCGAAGGCCTGGGTCCCCGCTGCGAGGACGATGAACATGAGAAAGACTTTCATGGAACTCTCCTTAATTTTTTTCTGGGAACTATAGATGACGGCCACCGGGAGGACAACTTAAAAGTATGTAGAAATTTCTAAAGGTGAATGGGTGCCCTTACTCTGTGCGATACTTTAGGAAACCCAACCAAGGCACTACCTATGAAGTTCATCACCGGATTCCTCCTCTTGACCTCCATGCTCCCGGCCTTCTCTCAGACGAGCTCGGTCCTAAGCCAGGGCCTCGTGCGACCGGAGTCGGCCTACGTCCTCGGTGACACTCTCTACATCTCTAACCAGTCGGGCCCGGGGACCTTGAAGGACGGCGTCGGCTGGATCCAGAAGCTCGACCTCAAGGGGAACGTGCTTAGTGAGAAGTGGGTGGAGGGCCTGAACGCTCCGAAGGGTCTCCGGGCCTTCGACGGTAAGCTCTACGCCGGCGACATCGATGAGCTGGCGGTCATCGACCTCCAGACTGGGACCTATGAGAAGGTGCCGTTCCCGGGGGCGAAGCTCCTGAACGACGTCGCCATCGACGCTTCGGGCACGGTGTACGTCGCGGATACCTACGGGTCGAAGGTCTACCGGTACGATCCGCGCACAAAGGAGATCAGCGTGGTCCTCGAACTGGACCAGGCACCCAACGGCGTACTGCAGTCGGGAGACCTCCTCTACGTCGCGGCTTCGGGCAAGGTCAACGCGACCGCGACGGGGATCGAAGCCGGCTCCAAGGGAAGTGTCCTGACCTTTAATCTTTCGACGGGCGAACTCAAGACCCTCGTCCCGGAGCTCGGCTACCTGGACGGGATCGAGCTCACCCGCGAGGGCCAGCTCCTCGTTTCCGCCAAGCAGGTGCAGGCCCTCTACTGGATCGACGTGAAAGACGGGAAGATCCTGGGGTCGCTCCAGGGGACCTCGCCGCTCGCGAGCTTCACCGACGTCGCGGACATCGGCTACGACGCGAAGACCGGAACGGTCTACGTTCCGAACACGAACTTCCATAACGTGCAGGTGATCCAGCTCAAGCGGTAGGAAAGGGGAGGCGGGTCCCGGGACCGAGACCCACCGGACGGAGCTACTTCAGGCTAGACTGGACCGACTCCGCGTGCTTCAGGTGCTTCTCGACCTTGCCCCTCGTTTCCGTGAGCATGGTCTTGAGCTTCTCGCTCTTCGCGTTCGGGATCAGGTTGCTGTCGAGCTCGGTGAGGACCTTCCGGTGCATCTCCACCTGGGTCAGCATGTACTCCTTGTCGAACTCCTTGCCCTTCATGGTCTTGAGCTTCTCCACCTTGTCCTCGGCGCTGAACTTCATCTTCATGGACTTCCCGGTCTCCTTGAGATTGATCTTCTCTTCCGTCGCGAGGGCCTGGGCCTTGTCATTGTTCATGGCGTGGTCCTTGAGCATCATCTCCGCGAACTCCTTGACCTTCGGATCGGCGGCGTTGGTCTTCGCGAGCTTGGCCATGGTCATCTCCTCAGTGTTGGCCGTCATCAGGGTGTTGGAGATCTCGGCGTCCGTCGGCGCCGTGGCCGTTCCGCCGGACGGGTTGGCCATCGTCGTGTTGGTGTTCGCCGTGGTGTTCGTCGGCGTCTTGTTCGTGGTGGACGCCGCGAAGGCAGACGCACTCAGGGCCAGGGCCGTGACCAGTAGTAACTTTTTCATTCTCACTCCTTTGATGTTAAAATCTCGCTCCGATTGTAGAACCCGCGGCCCCGGCTTCCAAGACGGCCTGCTAAAAGCCCAACCGTTCTGGTCGCATACTGGAAAACTTTAGGATGAATTCATAAGGAAATTCGGAGTCCGG
>SXUH01000096.1 GCA_005791855.1 Bdellovibrionales bacterium | reverse complement strand
TTCGTCATCACCGCCGACTACGACACCGGAGTGAAGCTCCTGGACTCCCCCCTCCTGCAGTCTCTGCTGATCGAGAGGGAGACCGTGCAGCTGGACCTCTTCAGCACCGACGTCTCCGGAGTGACGGGGGAGATCTGATGATCGAAGTGAGGCTCGCCCCGGAGTTCGACGAGTGGAGGGACAAGGCGCGCCGGCTCCTGAGCCAGAACGTGGCCCCGGAGGACGTGTACTTTAAAACCACCGACGACGGGTTCTCCTTCGAGGAACCGCTGCCGGACCTTCCGGTGGACCCGAACCTGCGGATCAGCAGGGAGTTCATGGCCGACGCCCGGATCGTCTGCGCCCACCGGGACGACACGACCCTCTCCCTCCTCTACCGGATCGCCTGGCGGCTGGTCTACGAGAACAGGGACCTCCTGAAGGATCCGCTCGACGAAGACCTGGTGGACTTCCACCACCGGAAGAAGCTCGTGACCCGGGACATGCACAAGATGAAGGCCTTCGTGCGCTTCAAGGAAGTCCCGGTCGACGGGAAGAGCGTCTACATGGCCTGGCACGACCCTGACCACCGGATCGTGAGGCTCGTGGCCCCGTTCTTCAAGGACCGCTTCAACGGGATGAACTGGGTGATCATGACCAGGGACGAAACCGTGAGCTGGGACGGGAAGGAACTCTCCTTCGCTCCTGGGGTGGAGGCACACGAGGTGGACCTCAGCGACGAGAAGGAAGACCTCTGGAAGACGTACTACAAGTCCATCTTCAACCCGGGCCGGATCAAGATCTCCGCCATGAAGAAGGAGCTGCCGGTGCGGCACTGGAAGACGCTCCCGGAGTCGGAGCTCATCACCTCCTTGATCCAGGAGGCGCCCCAGAGGCTCCAGACGTTCTACGACTCGCAGAAGCCCGCCGCGCCGGTGGCGAAGTCCTACGCGTCGATCGACGAGCTCAACGCTTCCCTGGAGAAGTGCCGGGCCTGCGGGATCTGTCCGCAGTCCCGTGGCCCCGTGAAAGGTGCGGGGCCCTCGAGGGCGAAGGTCATGGTCATCGGAGAGCAGCCCGGGAACGAAGAGGACCTGCAGGGCCTGCCCTTCATCGGCCCCGCCGGAAAGCTCCTCACCCGGGCCTTCGAAGCCTCCGGACACAACCGGGACGACTACTACCTCACCAACGCGGTCAAGGGCTTCAAGTTCATCCCGAAGGAGAACTTCCGCCTCCACCGATCGGCCAGCTCCGCGGAGATCTCGACCTGCAGGCCCTGGCTCCGGGAAGAGATCGCTCTGGTGAAGCCCGAGCTCATCGTCTGCCTGGGGAGGAGTGCCGCGCAGTCGCTGACCGGGAAGCTGGTGAAGATCGAGGACGTCCGCGGGAGGTTCTTCGAGACTCCGTTTGCGAAGAAGACGGTCATCCTCCCCCATCCCTCGGCGTTGCTCCGAGCGGAGGACGCGAGGAAGGATGAGCTCTACGAGAAGTTCGTGGCGGAGCTCAGGGGGGTTCGGGCGGAGGTAGAGAGGCTTTCGTGACTCTTGAGTAGCTAAAGCCACATCCGCATGTCGGTACGATGGCTCCTGCTTACGGAGACTTACAGGCCGCCTGCCTTTGGCAGTTGTACCGAATCGTTTCCCCGCCTTCGAACCCGAGGGTCGCGCTCCCGCCGAAGCCGAGGTTACTAAGATTCGAATCTTCGAAAGCTATACGGCCATCAAGATTGGATACCACAATTACGGGGCTGAAGTTTTCTCGCGCATCGATCATCGGCTCGATCGCCAGTTTGAAGGTGCTTCCTTTGTAGAGCTCGCCCTCGAGGACACTCCGTTCCTGGAACTTCCAGCCAAGGGCCTCCATCCTTCCGGCGCACACGCTCACCTTCTTGATCACGTCCTTCACTCGGACGACACCAGGTTCGCTCCCCTTCTTCATGACGTAGAGGTCACACTGGGCGGATTCGATCCACCGGAAGCCTTCGGGTTCGCAGACCTTCTGGAACCGTTCGAGCCGAGAAATCACCGCGCAGCTGTTATTTTTACCATCATCTTGCAATCCCATGCACAGGTCTTTCAAAGAAGAGTAGCTCTGCTTCCCGGTCTTGCAGGGACTCTCATCTTTTTCGGAGAAGGAGTAGCTCAGCGGAGAGGAAAACTGATTCGTCTCCGCTGGCGATTTGTTACCGCCGCTCGACTTCGCTCCGCAGGCGGCGACGGCCAGGAGGAAGAGGATGTTGCAGAGGTTGGTGGACTTCATGGTAATCCCTTGATCTCATCGAAGAGTTGCTGTATTGGTGATTTAATCCCACTTTTGCACTCGCGTACCGAGTCTTGAAGTAATTATAAAGTCGTGTCGACATGCTGGACAGATTTTAGGACGTCCAAAATCAAACATGCAACCCTCTGAATCTTCGAGCGTCATGGTTTTGGTTTATTGTACTCCTGGAGCTCACTGGTAAACGCCTCCGTCCCCTCCAGGAGGACGATCTCCCAGGCCCGCTTGTAGTCCCCGCCGATGAGGTCCTTGTACAGTGAATCGGTCGCCGCGAGGAGCCCCCGGTCTCCGAGGGCATCGTAGGTGGCCTTCTGGATCGCCAGGAGGTGGAGGTGGACCAGCACGTTCACGTTCTCCGCTTTGTACTTCAGGAGCATCTTCGAGCGAAGGCCGAACTCTTCTTCGAAGATGTTTCCCACAAGTTCGTGGAGGAGTTCGTGGTGGACCATGCTCACGAACACCGGCATCCCCGCCGGAACCGCCAGGGGCCTCTGCGCGCTCCGGAGGTAGGGCCTTGCGGAGACGATGAAGACCGGATCTCCCATGGGCGTCCAGGGGCACACGGTGAGCGCCACCGAGTATTCCTTCCGGGAAAATTTAAGACCGGCGGCGGCCTCCGACAGCGGATTGAGGGTCCGGGATCGCTCATCCCATTCTTTCTGGAACTCCGGGAGCCTCTGGTGGAGCTCCCGCTGCTGGGACTCTTCCAGCGCCGCTCCCGTCCTCCGGGAGCACTCGAGGTCGAAGACCTGGGCCGTCTTGAAGAAGAGCCGAGGCCCGGTCTGGGCCGTCGCCGTGCTTAGTCCAAGGACACAAAGGAGAATGAATGGGAGTTTCACGTAGATCCTTTTACCAAAAATTTAGGTTAAGGTGATCTACCCCATGGGCCGGAGGAAGTCAGTCAAAAAAAAGGCCCGGTTCCCCGGGCCCTTTTTAGTTAACTTATCGAATGAACAACATGTCGTAGAACTTCGGCACCGGCCAGTTCTCGTCCGGGATGATCTCTTCGATCTGGTTACAGAGGTCCGCCACCTGAACCGACTGCGGCATGAGCTCGCTTGCGATCTTCTTGGCGAACTTCTCCTCGTCGTGCCCGGCGTGGAGCTCGTCGAGGGAGGTGCTGAGGTTCGTGGTCTGGCTGTAGAGCGAGTGCGTGAGCGCGGAGAGGTTCTTCAGGAGCTCGAGCTCCAGGGACGCGTCCGTGCCCGCGTCCTTCTGCTTCTTCACGCTTTCGGCGAGGGTGGTCTTGTACTCGATGGCCACCGGGAGGACCTGCTTCAGCACGAGGCCCGAGAGGGTCTTGAGCTCGATCTCGCGGCACTTGATATAGCG
>SXUH01000095.1 GCA_005791855.1 Bdellovibrionales bacterium | reverse complement strand
CTTCACGAAGACCTTCAAGCTCACCCAGTACGTCCGGCCCAGCGAACTGGGCCTGCACTCGTTCTACCGGCAGAACCGCGGGGACCGGGTGGGGATGCTCTACACCTGCGGCGGCGGCTTCATCGACATCTCCCACCTGCGGGACAACGCCGACTGGAGCGCGCACATCTTCTACAACATCAACCGCTGGCTCGGCTCCGGGAAGGAAGAAGAGACGAAGAACGAATCGGGCTTCAAGAAACGGCTGGTCTTCTTCCCGAAGGTCTCCGAGGAGGAGCTCGCGGGCCTCACCGTGGAAGACAAGGAGCAGATCTCCGTCTCCATCGGCTTCAGCATGGCCCTGCTCCACGAGCTCGGCACCGTCTTCAACCTCCAGGCCGCCTCGGCGTTCTCCGTCGAGGACGCCTACTCGAACCTCCTGGGCCAGTACCTCGGCATCAAGGCCGCGCGGGGCCCGCTTCCGTTCAACGCGGAGATGACCGAAGTCCTCCAGTCGACCCTCGCCGACCTGGGCGCCCAGGACAAGCGGGAGACGCAGCTCGCGCACAAGACCGTCCAGAACAAGTGGTGGAAGGGCTCGCTCTTCGGCCGCTACAAGTCCGTGCTCAAGAGAGACCTCACCGTGGAAGGGAACGTGGTCCCGTTCCTCGTCCCCGTGCCGTTCTGCAAGCCGGCCCCGGTGTACCTCCCGATCCCCGGGCTCCTCTCCAATGGCCGGCACGTCAACGACTACTACGAGATCCGGGCCGTCCTCGACGACGGCGTCCGGGAGAACTTGAACAAGCTCGGCGCGAACGTCGGGAAGTCCGTCTCGCAGAAGGACTTTCCGCAGATCGTCCGGGCGGTGAGGCAGAAGCTCGTGAGGAGCTTCGGCGAATCGGTTGATAAACGTGACTAAGCGTCCACACATAAGAGGTGTTATGAGAACCAACTTCATCCTTTCCGTCTCCGCCCTCGCGGTCCTCTCCACCGCCCACGCGCAGGAGCGGAAGTTTCCGAACTCGTACCCGACGAAGCCCTACGAGACCTCCCTCATCGAGGAGAAGATCAAGCGGCTCACCGAGACCGACGACTTCATCTGGGACGCCTTCGAGATCGAGAGCAAGGGGCTGACCAAGGCGAAGACCCGGAACCAGCCGTGGTCGGGCTACTTCTGGGCCATCAACCAGGGCGGGATCGCCAACCAGTACCGGAAGTCCTCCTTCATCTCCGTCCTCGACCCGAACAAGAAGAACTGGAAGAAGAACGTCCAGGAGTACAAGGAGTTCCGGGAGAAGGTGCACCCGAAGATCTACACCCTCGACGAGGACGACCTCGCCGACCTCTCCCCGGCCGAGAAGTACGACCTCCTCCTCGGGGACACCTCCTTCGACCTGACCAACCGGATCTGGGACTACACCGAGAAGTGGGGCCAGAACAACAAGTACTCCTTCGTCACCGACATCGAGGTCCCGCAGAACTACGTCTTCAAGCCCCTCACGGATCCGAAGATCGCTCCCTGGGAAGGCTTCTGCCACGGCTGGGCCGTCGCCGCGGGGATCGCGCCGAGGCCCCTGAAGACCGTCGAGGTCCTGCTCCCGAACGGGAAGAAGCTGAAGTTCTACCCGACGGACATCAAGGCGCTGCTGACCCTCATGTGGGCCAACTCGAGCGTCCAGAGCAGCGTGATCTTCGAAGGAACCCGGTGCAACTCCCAGAAGCCGATCAAGGACGAGCACGGCCGCTACGTCGAGCCGGAGTGCGCGGACGTGCACCCGGGGGTCTTCCACAGCGCCATCGTCAACATCGTCGGCGTCCAGGGCCGGAGCATGATCGTGGACAAGAGCGCGGGCTTCTCCATCGCCAACCAGCCGGTGGCGGGGTACGAGTTCGTCTACTACAACCCGGACACCACCAAGACCGGATCCCTCATGGCGAGCATGGTGAGCGCGAAGGAGTACGCGGCGTCGAAGAAAGACCGGTTCGCCGCTTCCCGGAACAAGGACGCCACGCACATCGTGGGCGTGAGCATGAAGCTCCGGTACATCGACTGGGAGAACCCGAAGAAGGGCAAGACCAACGACGACGACGACGACGGCTTCGGAGAGATGAAGTTCAACTACGACCTCGAGCTCAATAAGCACGGGGAGATCGTCGGCGGCCAGTGGCGGGTCGAGCGGGACGGGGACGACGGCGGGATGTTCGGAAACTCGACGGGCCAGCCGGACTTCTTCTGGGTCGCTCCGAAGAACTGGAAGACCCACTTCACGGGCCTGCAGCTCCCGGAGTGGAACTTCAACCGCAGCCAGACACCTCCGCGGGAGTACGCGCTCGCGGCCCGAGGAGCGCACTCCTTCGTCTTCGAAGAAAGCGAGAAGTACCAGGGCGTATCGCCGAAGTGTCCACTGACGCCGGCGGCGGACCCCAAGGGGAAGCAGCTGTGGGTGGACTGTACCTTCCGGACTCCCCAGCCGCAGCCGCTGATCCAGGTCGTGAACAAGCTCCTCGAACTGTCTCGCAGATAGTCCTCGAACTCTAAGAATCAACTAGCCGCCCACATCTTCGGATGTGGGCGGCTCAGTTTCTCCCTCCTTGAAGTGGCAATTTTTCAAGCCCTAAATATTTTCTCTCTATTTCGAATCTAGAGAAATCTTTATGAAAAGCTTCTTTGCCTGCTAGGCATTCTCATGACTTGCGCCTCCTTCGAATATCTAAGCCCTGCACTCGGAAAAAGCTTTAAGCTTAGAGGAAAGCCACTCCGAAAGGTGCCACATGAATGGTCCTCGCCTCTTCCTTCTTACTCTACTTTGGATACTCTCCGGCTGCGTCCAGAAAGGGGAGTTCTTCGGAGGCACGTCCTCGATCCCAGTGACCAGGGTTTCGGCGATTAGCCCGGCGGGCCTCTACCATTCTTCTCAGCAAGTCGAGATCAAAGTTTCCTTTGGCGCAGCGGTGGCAGTGGACGGCACGCCCGCCATCCAACTGAGCAACGGAGGCCGGGCCTACTACTCGTCCGGATCTGGAACGGAAGATCTGAAGTTCCGCTACACGGTCGGTGCCGCAGAAGCCACGACCGACCTCGGGTACTCCGACGGAACGAAGCTCGACCTCTCGCTGGGTAAGCTCTACTCCGCCGGCGGCCTGGTCGTCCCTGGCGCGCTCCCGCCCAATGGGACAGGTGCCTCCCTGGCGGACACCTCGGCGATCCGGACCGGAAACCCGGTGAAGCTCGCGGCTTCCTCTTACACCAAGACCTGCGTGCTCATCTCCAACGGCACCGTCTACTGCTGGGGAGGACAGAACACCCTCTTCGATGATGACTGGTCGACCTACACCACGGCCCCGGTCCTCATCCCGGGTGTCACCGACGCCCAGGACATCTACTTCGGCGGCGACCTCCTGTGCTTCAAGAAATCCGACGCCTCGATCTGGTGCCTGGGGTACGCTCCGGGTGACGGGACGGGGAACGTGTCCCGGACCACCCCGTTTCAGGTCTTCGGCCCCGAGGAGGGGATCCGGTCCGTGGCCACGACCGGGGGCTCCGCCTGCGCCATCCTGGCGGACCGGACGGTGGAGTGCTGGGGGTACAACTGGAACGGAAGCCTCGGAGACGGGACTATCATAGATAAGTACTCTCCGCAGGTCGTCCCCGGACTCGCCAACGTCCAGAAGCTCCGGTCCATGAGTTCTTCGTTCTGCGCGCTCCTCCTCGACGGCACGGTGACCTGCTGGGGGTACAACGGCAGCGGACAGCTCGGCGACGGAACGACCACCACCTCACAGGTCCCGAAGGCAGTGGCGGGTCTTTCCGGGATCACGGACCTCTTCGCCGGCGTCAGCGGCACTTCGATCTGCGCCAGGAACGCCGCCAGTCAGTTCTGGTGCTGGGGATCCGGGGCCGGTGGAATCGCAGTTCCCGGGGCGACGGCGAACGTACTTACTCCCACGCCGGTCGCGGCCCTGGACTCCGGGACACAGAAGGTCGCCATGGGCGGGTACAACGCCTGCGAACTGCGCTCAAACGGCTCCCTCAACTGCTGGGGGAACAACCTCTTCGGCTCCAACGGAAACTCGACCCTCGTCACCTCCCAGGGAGTCACTCCCATCGCGGGCCTCACCGGCGTCACGGATGTCTCCGTCGGGTGGAACCACGTCTGCGCCATCACCTCGGCCAACCTCATCAAGTGCTGGGGACCGAACTCCCAGGGCCAGCTGGGCCGCGGGACGGCCTCCGGGTTAGCACCGGAGACCGTCGCCATCGGTGGCGTGGATAAGACCGCGGCCGGCGGCTGGCTGAACTGCGTGCTGAAAGGTGGAGAGGTGTCTTGCTGGGGAGACAACTGGTGGGGCCAGGCAGGTGTCGCGGGCCTTGCCTGGTTCTCCACGCCGACCAAGGTCGGGACGATCAACACAGCGGTCGACGTGGCATCGAGCTGGTCCCGGTCCTGCGCGGTCCTGGCCAACGGGAGCATTGAATGCTGGGGCTACTTCTCCGGAGGTGCGGTACCCGTGGCCGTGGTCGGCATCGCCGATGCGGTGGCCGTGGTCGGCGGGAAGAGCCAGTTCTGCGCGAAGAAATCCGACGGAAGTGCTGCCTGCTGGGGAGAGAACCAGTACGGCCAGCTGGGAGACGGCACGACCAACGGGAGCGGGAACACCGCGGTCCCCTGGGAAGGTGGCCGCACCGACGTCATCGAGATCTCCATGGGCTCCCGGCATAGCTGCGCTCTCCTCTCTCCCCTGGGAACCGTGAGGTGCGTGGGGCTGAACTCCAAGGGCCAGCTCGGAAACGGATCGCAGATCAACTCGCAGACTCCGGTGGACGTCTCCGGGCTAACCAACGTGATCCAGGTCGCTTCCGGGGGCCGGGCGGAGTTCAGCGGGAACTCGCACAACTGCGCGCTCAAGAACGACGGCACCGTCTGGTGCTGGGGG
>SXUH01000094.1 GCA_005791855.1 Bdellovibrionales bacterium | reverse complement strand
GGTGTTAACCGCGAGCAGGTCTTCGAGGTTCGGGAGACGGCGGGGCGGATCTCCATCCACCGGAACAGTAACTGGACCAAGGAGGACGACTGGCGGCTGGGGGAGCTTCGGCCGAAGGACTCGACCGCGGCCCAAAGTCACCTCAAGGAACTCGAGACCCTCCGGCGCACGCTCGCTGACACCCAGGCCCAGCTCCTCCTGGCCGGAACGAGCTTCGAGGCCCTGAACTCGAAGCGGGACCTCCACAGCTCGTACTTCGTTCTGAATGGCATCAAGGTGCGATCCGGTTCTCCGCTCTACGAGAAGCTCCGGGAGACGGCCCTCGGGCTCCAGTCGCTCGAGCTCGTCCAGGTCACTGGCGCTGAGCTCAGTGCGGATCGGAAGAAGATCCGCTTCTTCGAGAACGGAGCGGGGAAGGGGGAAGAAGCTTTCGAGCTCGGGTTCTTCTGCGAAAGTGCGAGCACCCCGACCTTCTGCCGTCTCCGGCGCTGGGGCATCCTGCGGCTCACCGAGAGAACGAACCTCTGAGGTGACCCTACTTCGCGAGGTACAAGAGGATCGCCGCGACCACGGCGACGGCGACGATGGCGTTCACCGGGAGCGGTTTCTTGGGCGGAGGCTTCGGGAAACTTGGCCGGGAGCTGGAGACCCGTTGCTTCCGGAACACCCGCTCCCGCTGGGAGGGGAAGGGTTCGATCACACCCACCGTCGCCGTCGTGGTGGTGAACTCCTCCGTCGGCTGGTGGTCGTTGAACGTCAGCGGGAACTTCCCCGCGAGCAGGATCTGCATGTTGTTCGTCACCAGGATCTTCTCGTGGGGCGGGATCCGCTCGCCGTCGATGGAGATCCCGTTCTTACTCTTGAGGTCCGTGATGTAGTAGCTCCCCTTGATGAGCTCGAGCATGCAGTGGAGCCGGGAGAGTTCCTTGTTGTTCAGGATGCAGTCGTTCTCGTCCGAGCGACCGATCCGGACGATCTCATTGGAGTCCGAATGGGTGAAAACCTCATCCTCTATCTTCACACTGAATTTCATAGACTTATTATCGATTCAAAATCCTAAAAAGCGAAACTGAATTTTCTTATACGTCAAATCAGCCGGGTAGGGATCCGGTGAGCCTTGGTCGGGTATCCGGGGTGCCCGGCCGCCAAGAATAATTGCCACTCGCCCTTCTCCAGAGGAATGCCGATAGGTTTGAGAACTTCTGGAGAAACATGCGAGCACTCTATCTGACCATACTCGTCCTCGTGGCAAGCCTCCCGGTCCGGGCGACGGAGGAGGCGTGTAAGGAAGGCATCGAGAACTTCGTCGGCGCCCCGGTGAAGAAGAGTGACGTCGCGTGGGTAGGCAGGGCGTTTAAGAAATTCGAGCAAGCGCTAGAGCCCTCGGGCGAAGCCTCCGAGCAGGCGTTCAAGGAGATCTCACTCACGGGCCACAACCCTGAAGTTTTCCTCAAGGGAGCGAGTGAAGAAGTCCTGCGGAGGCTCGCCGTCGACCTGGAGTACGCCGTGGCCGTGACCAAGAAGATCAACGAGGTCCGGAGCGGGGCCCAGGTCCGACGCTTCACCAACCAGACCAAGCTCCAGCTCGAGGCCCGCGCTCTCCTGGCGCGCTTCAAGTTCCCGGGGCTCAGGCCCGGCCAGGTCCTCACCGAGAGCGAGCTCCGGGAGCAGGCGGGCCTCCTTGGCCTCGACGTCCAGAGTCTCAACCGGGCCTTCCGCTTCGACTCGAGAGACCCCGCGACCATCGCGGGAGCCGGCGGCTTCACCCCGAATCCAAACAAGAGGGCGATGACCTTGGTAGAGAACTCCGCACCCACCGCCGACGGCGGGGCGAACTTCGTCTCCGTCACCGCGGGGGCGAGGAACAACCACTTCATCACCCAGGACTACTTCCACAAGGAACCGGTGACCCCCGAGGTGCACGCGGCGGTGGCGCAGGAGGTCCTCGCGAAGCTGAGTCCGAAGAAGGGCCCGTACACGGTCCAGGCTGTCTCCCGGACCTACGAGTACGAAGTGCGGGACATCCTCGCCGTGGACACGGCCAAGTTCGGTGCGAAGGAAGAGTCGGAATGGGTGACGAACCAGGTCCCGAAGCAGAACATCAAACGGTACCGCGAGGTGCTGGTGGTGCGCATCCGGACCCCGAAGCAAGTTCTCTACCGGTCCCTCTTCAGGCCCTGGGAGAAGATGGTACCCTAGCGCCTTCCCGGCGACGGCCGGTCCAGCTCTCGGGTGGGACTGTGTTTCAACTTTCTCGGATGATCCGGTCATCGAGGCTAAACATCTTATTTCGGAGAGCCGGGGGCATCTAGGTTTGACGGTCACCGACTGGATCGGTCTACGAGCGAAGCGGCGAGGAGATTCTTATTCTTTTCTTGATTAGACTCACCCTTCGACGGGAGTTAGGGTTAGGTACGTGAGCGGTCCTCCCGCCGGACTAAGAGAAGGAGCCTGGTATGCCGAAGTTAGACATCCTCTTCGTCGAATCCGATCCAGAATACAGCATGGTCTTGAGAGAGCTTTCCACCCTGGATGAGTTCCAGTTCCGCATGGTGAACTCGGACGCCGGTGCGAAGACCTGTCTGGAGGAGGAGCAGTTCGAGATCCTCGTCATCGACTCGG
>SXUH01000093.1 GCA_005791855.1 Bdellovibrionales bacterium | reverse complement strand
GCCGACTTCCTTGAGCCGGTTGTAGGCGTAGGCCACGTCCTCCGGCTGGGTGTAGAGCTTGGAGTTATCGATGTCGGTGTTGTCCACCCCGTCCTCTTCCCCTCCGGTGACGCCGAGTTCGATCTCGATGCCGGTCTCGATGGCGCTCATCCGGCCAAAGTACTTGCGGCAGGTTTCCACGTTGTGCTCCAGGGACTCTTCCGAGAGGTCGAGCATGTGCGAGGAGAAGAGCGGCTTCTTGAACTGCTTGTAGTGCGCTTCCCCGGCTTCGAGCATGCCGTCGACCCAGGGGAGGAGCTTCAGGGCCGCGTGGTCGGTGTGGACCACCACCGGGACCCCGTAGTGCTCGGCCATCATGTGGATGTGGTGAGCACCGGAACAGGCCCCGAGGACCGCGGCCTTGTCGTTGGCGAGCTTCAGGGACTTCCCGGCGTAGAACTGGCCTCCACCGTTTGAGAACTGGATGATCACCGGGGAATTGACGGCCTTCGCCGCTTCCAGAACGCCGTTGACACTGTTAGTTCCGGTCACGTTCACCGCGGGGAGAGCGAACTTATTTTCTTTTGCATATTGGTAGAGGTCGGTCAGGGCAGCGCCGTAGATGATACCGGGTTTGAATTTCATGATGTATCCTTTGTTTTAGACGACCAAATAGTATTAAACTTAGAGGTAAATGAAAAGGAATCACGCATGTCCACGACGGTCACCGAACTCGTAAACTACTTAAGTCGCCTACTCTCACCTTCCCTCTTCGAAGACTACTCTCCCAATGGCCTGCAGGTGGCCGGGAGGGAAGACCTGCGCCGCATAGCCTTCGCGGTGTCCGCCACCCAGGATTCGATAAAGAAGGCCATCCAGTGGAAGGCGGACGCTCTCATCGTCCACCATGGAATTTTCTGGAAGCACGAGGGTGCTAGACCCATCACCGGGCCCTGGGGGGAGAGAGTTAAGCTCTGTATCAAAAACGATTTGAATCTCCTGGCCTACCATCTTCCCCTGGACGCCCACCTGGAAGTGGGGAACGCCGCTGCCCTGGCCCGGAGGCTTGGCTTAGGCGAGCTCGAGCCCTTCGCCCTATACAAAAAGCAGCCTCTGGGTATCAAGGGCACCTTCCCTACCCCCGTGGCCGCCAAAACTCTCTTGGCCCAGCTAGAAACGGTTCTCCGCCACAAGGTCATCCTCGCTTCACCGGATGAGAACAAACTCATCAAGGGTCTCGGGATCATCACCGGCGGTGCCAACAATGAGTGGACCAGGGCCCGGGACGAGGGCCTGGACGCCTACCTCACCGGGGAGATCTCCGAGTACAACTGGCACGACGCCATCGAGGCCGGGATCCACTACTTCGCCGGTGGCCACCACGCGACGGAGCGGTTCGGAGTGAATGCCTTGCGGGAGAAGCTAAAGACGGAGTTTCCAAACCTCGACTGCGAATTCTTCGATTCGGAAAACCCGGCCTGACTACTTCTTCATGAGGAAGTACTGCTCGCCCTGCTCGTTCATGTTGTAGGCGGTGAGCTCGGCCAGTGGGCCGTACCCGAAGTAGAGATCGCAGCGGGCGTTCCCCCGGATCGCTCCCCCCTTATCCTGGGAGATGAAGAACCTCGAGAACGGAACCTTCTCCACCTTGCCCGAACCATCAACCTTGCTCGCCTTCACGGTCTTCACGAAGTTGATCATCCCCATGGTCTTGTAGATGGAGTTGTCGATGGCCAGGGAGCGGCCTTCGGTGAGGGGGATGTTATCCAGGCCCACCGGCTCTTCCTCTGATTCTTTGAAGTAGATGTACGACGGGCAGGAGGCGAAGATCTCCTCTTCCTTCTCCGGGTTCTCTGCGAGGAACCTCCGCTGGCCCGGGATCCCGGCCTGGCCCGGCTTCAGGTACCCCTTGGAGAGCATGTACTTGTAGATCATCTGGAAGGGCCTGTTATTCTTCCCGGCGTAGCTCAGGTACTTCAGCTCCGAGGTGCCGTCCGGGTTCTTGATCTTGATCCGGCCCCCGCCCTGGACGTGCAGGAGGTAGAGGTCGAAGAAGGACTCCTCCACGTAGAAGAGCTCCAGGCCCTTCCCGCTCAGGGCCCCGCGGTAGTCGATGTCCACGCGGGTGGCGTTCTGATCCTCCGGGTTCGGCGGAAGCTTGTAGATCGGTCTTTTGAACCTCGCGGTCTGAACCCGGGAGCCGGTGAGGTCTGGGGAGTAGTAGGCCGTGAAGTGCGTGCCGTTCTTACTCCGATACCCGGGCTCGGTCTTCGCCGGAACGGGTTTGTAGATGGCAAACTTGTTATTGATCTCTTTGTTGAAGGCGCTCATGCAGGAAGCTTCCCTCTTTGCCCGAAGACACTTCCGGGTCCGGACGGCGAGGCTCCTGAGTAGTTCGAGAGATTCTCTCAATGCCGTCTTAGGATAGGTATCCTTCCCTAGACGAATATTTCCAGACAGACGCGCCGAGTTGTACGAAACTAGCTGGCGGTCGATGGCCATCTCGAGATTCTCAAACTCCATATCATCACTGAAGGTTAGTGACTGATTCACTCGTTGGGTGGGAGTTACGTCGGTTGTCGCGAAGACAGCTGAGCTACTGATTACCATAACTAGAAATAATATTTTCTTCATCAAAACCTCATTAAAAAAACACAGTTATGACGTTACGGTTCCCTGACCAGAACTGTCAAAGTTAATTGTCAGTCAAAGACTTACCCATAAAATAAATCGCTGCTGTGCCGAATGGCTTTTCTTGCTCAAAATCAAAACCCAACTTCCTGTAAAATGAGCAGTTTGCAGACCCTACTCCCGTCATAATATGAAGGCCCTTACACTTCTCATTTTGCAGCTGCTCTATAAATTTTAGAGTAAGTAAAGTTCCGATCCCAAGTCCACGGGACCTCGCATGGCAGTTGATGTGCAAATGAGCCGGGTAGTCAGAGTAAAATTCCTTAAACGCGGCAAGGTGTGGTTGAAGAGAAACAAGTTCCGAAGTATCAGAAACTGGAGTCCCCACCAGGTAGCCGAGCACACCCTTATCTAGCGCCACCCAGGCATATTGCGGATAGGTCGAAAGGTAGTATCCCAGGTACTTCCAGTGGAAGGCCCTTCTCTCTTCTTCGTCCTTGAAGTCCTTCTTGGTGGAACTCTCAAAGAAGATCTCGGTTAGCTCTTGGTTTGCCGCCAGATCGTCCCTGAGGTCCAGGTAGTTTTTTATAAGCGCTGGCATAGGTTCCAGACCTGGTACTTGGCCCGAAGCGGAGGATCGATGTGCTTCACATCTTTAGGCGCTTCGAACTGGTAGAGATGGATCCAGTGCGGCAAATGCTCTCCGATGACTTTAAGCAGAGGTAGCTCGGGATTTTTTTGAAGGAGGTTGCGGGTGGTGAAGTACCAGTCAAAGAGCTGGCCGAAGCCCGGCAGGTCTTTAATCTCTTCGAATTCGCCATGGAAGGACTCCGGCATGATCTTGCTGAACGCCCGGCTGGCGTCGACCCACCGGGCGAGGCGTGCGCCCGCGTCCTTCCCGAGAGAAAAATAGGTCTGCCACTTTTCCCAGGAAAGCCCGCACCAGCAGAGGGCCATGACCCAGGCGTTGTGGTCGGCAGGATTCTCTAGATTACTCCTGAGCTCGCTCAGCTTTGCCAGGAACTCCGTGTCCACCGGAAGCCGGAGCTCCGGGTGGAGATCCCGCTCCTTTAGGAGCTTTTCGAGGAACGTCAGCGGGTCACCGGACTTCTGCATCTCCGACCACAGGTAGGCCGCCGAGTAGTCCAGAGGGCCCATGGTCCGGAGGAGTTCGGTGAGCTCCGGGCCCATCCTGAAGTTAAGCTTCCCGGCAAAGCGGAGGGCCCGAAGGAACCGAACAGGATCTTTTTGAAAGTCCTTTCCGCAGGGCACGAGCACCCCTTCTCTCAGGTGGTCGAGGCCCGAGAGCGGATCCAGGAACTCCGCCCCGTCCCGGGAGCTCAAGCGGATCCCCATGGCGTTGATGGTGAAGTCCCGGCGCAGGACACTCTTCTCGAACGGGAGTTTATAGTCGAACTCTGCGGTGAAGTTCTTGTGCCCCTTGCTCTGGAGCTCAGGAAGGAAGTGCTCGATCCGGGGTGGAGAGAGTTCGACCTGATGGCCCCCCACGTCCAGCCGGAGGATCTCGAAGGGCAGGTAGGTTACCCGGCCCAGGGAAGCGAGCCGCTTCCCGAGTTGCTTCCACTGGTCGATGTTGAAGGCGACGGTGGTGTGGTAGAGCTCCACGTCCCAATCCTTGCCGATCTTCCCGGTGAGGAAGTAGTCCCGGACCACTCCCCCGACCAGCACCGGCGTGAAGCCCAAGACGGAGAGCTGGTCGTAGACGGGGAGGAAGAAGTCCGGAAGTTGGGAGAGGAATCTCTTCGGCTCGAAGGTCTGGATCTTCATCACAGTTCTTTGGCAGCTTCCAGCAAGAACTTGTAGAGTTCTTTGATCTTGTAGCTCTGGGCTTCGTCGTTGTGGAAGGCGAAGGAAACCTTGTTGCTGAAGACCTCGAAGTCCTTTCCGACGGTCTTGAGGTTCTGCTTCTGTCCGGAGCGCTTGAGGACGTGGGTCGGAACCACCGCCAGACCAAGGCCCTCGTTCACCGCCTGGAGCATCTGGCCGAAGGAGTTGACCACCAGCCGCGGCTTGAGGTTCCGGGGAACCACCCCGAACTTCTCCCGGCACCAGCGGTAGAAGTTCGGATCGTTGTTTTCGTAGAAGATGATGGGGTAGTTCACTAGGTCCTTGAGCTCGGTGGCCCCGGTGATCGGGTACTTACTCGAGAACACCAGCGTCGTGTGCTCCGAGTGGAGGTCGAGCTTCTCCGCGTAGGCCGGGACGAGGTACTCCGGGAGGATGAGGCAGTCGATCTCGTGCTGCTCGAACTTCTTGATGATGGTCTCCGGGAAGTCCATGGAGAGCCGGACCTCGAGCTCCGGGTAGGCGGAGAGGAAGTCGAGCATCCGGCTCGAGAGCCACGTCTTCCCCAGGCCGTAGAGCGAGCCGACGTGCAAGCGCCCCTTGATCTCGTGGTTCTCCAGGTGGATCTGCTCGATGGTCTCTTCGATGCGCTTGATGTACTGCTTGGCGACCTTCGCCAGGCGCATGCCGTTCTCGGTGACGTTGACCGATTTCCCCTGCCGGGTGACCACTGGGAAGCCGACCTTGGATTCGAGGTTCTTGAGCGCCTGGGAGACCGCACTCTGGGTCACGTTGAGTTCCTCCGCGGCCTTCGAGATGCTCTCGTTGTTGGAGAGAGCGATCAGGACCTGAAGCATGGATGATTCGATCACGGCGGATCCTTGTTAGATTGACTTCTGGTCTTAACATGGCCGGCACCCTTTGGGAATTCGGAGACTGGCCAAACTCTGACGGATGTCAAAAATTTCGGCAGTCTAGGCGGGAGACCAGCCTTAAGGCTCCGAATCTTCACCCCGGGCGGTCGAACCGGAGTTGGCACCACGTTCGCAATTCTCCCGGTATCTAAAAGAAGGGGAAGGTATGAGACTCACACTATTGGTGTTCCTATCGGTGCTATCGACGACGGCGTTTTCCCGGGCCATGAGCCTCGAGGACCTCTCCGGCGAGTACCGCCTGGCTCATCCCAAAGGCGCCGGATGCCCGGAGACGCTCACCCTAGACCCACTAACCTCCGAAAAGGTATCCCTAAAGAAAGATTCCTACGTCCGCACCCTCCCCCTCGACACGAGGCCCTCGAAGCTAGGCCTCTCCGAGTCCGGGGGCCAGCTCACCTACAAGCATGCCACGGCCCAGGGACAGATCGAGTGCGTCTACGACAGCGCGGATTCCCCGGCGCAGAAGACTCAGGCCAGCGAAGACCGGGATCTCAAGAAGGACCTCGAGAAGCGGATCACCGAGGAGCTGAGCTGGTTCACCAAGAAGACGCCCCCGACCGAACGCTTCGCCGACAAGACCCTCGAGCAGGAGTACAACCTCTTCCTCAACGACTTCGGCTTCGGAGACACCAAGGAGCGTCGGGACCGGTTCTCGGTGCTCGAGGAGAAACCCTTCTCCATCGCCGAGATGACCCTCCTCGCGGAGATCTCCAAGAGGATGGAGGCCAAGGTCCCTGCGGACGTGCCGAGGGAAAGCTTCGGACCGAATCGACCCCAGCGAAGCGGTGGTAAGGTCCAGGCCCAGGTACCAGTGCCGAAGCCCGCGGCAAAGGTCAGACGGATCCGGGATAGCTCCGGCAAG
>SXUH01000092.1 GCA_005791855.1 Bdellovibrionales bacterium | reverse complement strand
TTTCCTCACTGGACTTCAGGGCCTCCTCGGCGACCTTGAGGTCGTGGATGTCCGTGGACGTGCCGAACCAGCGGAGCACCTTGCCGTAGGGACTCTTGAGGGGGACGCCCCGGCTCAGGTGCCAGCGGAAGCCCCCGGAGCGGGTCTTCACCCGGTGCTCGCAGAGATACTCCTCGCCGGAGACGACGGAGGAGTTCCAGCAGATCACGGTCCGCGCTTCGTCCTCTGGATGGACAGGGTCGTCCAGCGCCATTCTCCGTCGACGATCTCCGCCCCCTCGTACTCGGTCATCTTATCATTGTAGTAGTCCACCTGGCCCGCGGGCGTGGCCGCCCAGACGAGCTGGGGGACGGAGTTCGCCATCTGCTTGAAGTTTGCCTCGCTCTCCCGCAGGGCCGCTTCCACTTCCTTGCTCTCGGTGATGTCCCGGTCCGTGCCGATGATCCGAGCGGGTCTGCCGGCGTCGTCCCGGACGAGCTTCCCGCTCCCCGAGAGCCACCGCACCCGGCCCGAGGGATGGACGATCCGGAAGTCCTGGAAGTGGACGTCGTTCCCGGAGAGGATGTGTTTGAAGGCGTTCTGATTTTTCTCGACGTCCTCCGGATAAATCCGGGACTCGACGGCCTCGAAGGGGAGGGAGGTCGTCGCCGGATCGAAGCCGAAGAGCTCCGCGGCCGTCCCGTTCCAGGTGACGAGGTTGGTGCTAAGGTCGAGGTTCCAGATCCCGAGCTCCGAGGAAGTAACCGCGAGCTTCAGGGTTTCCTCGCTCTTCTTCAGGTCGGCGTGCAGCTCGGAGAGCTTCTCGTTCTTCTCCGCGAGCTGCGAGAGCTGGAGCTTGGCGTACTCGGCTCCGGCCTTCGCAAGACCATAGTTGATGGCCTCGAGGATGATGTCCCGGTCCCGGGGCGGGATCGGCCCCTGGACCTCGATGATGGCGAAGATCACTCTCCGGAGGATGTTGTACTCGGTGAGCGCGTCTTCGATGGAATACGACGAGGTGTTCGCTCGCTCCGAGCCGTGCTTATGAGCGAAGCGGATGATCTCGGGCTTGGCGGTGCTTAGGTTGGTCTCGAGGGCGATGAGCAGGTCTTCAAGGAAGTCGGGGATCGAATCCCGAAGGGAAGCTCGGCTTTCATGCTGGGCCGCGGGGAGAGCCTCGCGCACCCGGGCTTCCCAGACCTTCATGATTTCGGCTTTCGAGGATCTCAGGAGTTTTGCTGTCTGGGACTTTTCTTCCATGCCGATTTTCCGCTGCGAGAGGGACACGGATGAATTTTACCAGGTTCGGCGGACGTCCAACCATACACCTCGGGTCAAGCGATGCAGAAATCCATCAAACGAGAGTATGCGTGTCACATTCTTAAGGATAAATTTGGACTGGCTCTCACCGTCGACAGGTGTCTAGAACTTAGACAGACAGGAAAGCCCCGGAGCTCGTGAGGCCACCCCGGACCTGGCGCGGGATTTGCTTCAGACCTCTTACAAAAGAGGTGTGCCTATGTTTAATCTGCTCATGAAGCTCGTGGTTCTCCATTTCTTCGTCCTGGGGTTCGTGAACACCGCGGGAGCGATGTCGAGGTCCACCGGGCCCCAGAAGGTGATGGTGATCCTCCTCGAGCCAGAGGTCCAGGCCAAGTACCAGCTCTATCCACCGGGGATGGCCCACGGGAGAGCAGCCCTCCACGACATGTTCAAGTACGTCTTCCAGGGCGAGCTCATGGGCTCGGCTGACGGGAAGTCGATCAACCAGCACCTGAAGACTTCCTCCCGCGGGAAGACCTGGATCGAGGAACTGAAGATCGTCGGTCCGTTCGAGAGCCCGAAGGAGAAGCAGCTCCTCGCGGGCCTCGAGATCCGGTGCACGGAGTACGCGGACATCCTCCCGAAGGCCCTCCAGTCGGCGCGCGTCCTCTACGGCGACGACGTCCTGAACCGGTACGACCACTTCATCGTCGCCTCCCCCTGTGAGGACGCGGTCTACACTTCGACCGACTCGGAGCGGGCCCAGGCGTGGGTCGAGGAACTCACCAAGCAGAAGATCGACTCCTTCGACGCCGGAGTGGTGACTCTCGCGAACATCAGCCTCCAGGTCCACTTCCCGGGCAACCTGCATAACCTCCGGCACAGCCTGCTCCACGAGATGGGCCACAGCATGGGTCTGAAGCACGGTTCCGGGATCTACTGCGACGGGAAGGTCCTCCCCGGGATCAGTGACAGTCCGAAGACGGCCCACTACCAGAACCCGTACAGCCCGATGGGCGGGACGGGGTACGCGCTCTTCAACTTCCCGCAGCTCATGCGGCTCAACTGGAGAGACGCCTCGGAGATGGAGTACGTCGATCGCACGGACGACTTCGTCCTGAAGCCCCTCGGCTCCGACGAACCCGGCCTCAAGGCGCTGAAGATCCGCCGGGGCCACCACACGAACTCCTTCATCTGGCTCGAGTACCGAAGGCCCGTGACCAACTTCGAGGGAAGCCTGTTCAAGAATCACGCCCTCTCCAAGGGGCACGTCCCCGTGGCCGATGAGGAATACCGGTTCCAGAGAGACGCCGCCGGGGCGATCAAACTCCGGGAATGGGCCGGGTACGGGTGGCTCGACCCGGAGGCCCGCGGGGGGCTCCTGCTCTATGAATACGGAAACTACGATCACCGAGATGACATCTACGTCCTGGACGCAACTCCTGGGACCGCGAAGCGCTTCGACGCCAAGTGGGGAGACGTGAGCGACGACTTCAAGGACGGGCTCCTCACGAAGGACTTCACCGATCCGGAGACGGGCCTCACCATCAAGATCACCGACGCCACCGACGAAGGCCTCCACGTCTCCGTGGTCTACCCGGAGGAGACCCGGAAGGATACCCTGAAGCTCTGGTCCCCGCTCATGATCTCGGTCAGCGGTGGGAAGTTCGGGAACCCGTGGCACCTCGAGCGGTACGCCTACGCCCACGAAGCGCGAAAGCTCGAAGTTAGAAAGAGCAAGGCCACGCCCCTGGAGAACGTCAAGCTGAAGGTCCAGGTCTTCGATCCGGCTGGGGCCCTCGTCCACGGCTCCGAAGGTGTGACGGACGCGCAGGGGCGGTGGGAGCTTCCGGTGATCAAGCTCGGCGCCGCTTCCCCGAGCGGGGAGTACAAGTTCGTCCTCGAGAGTCCGGCCGACGACGCCGCACGCTCGGTGCTGGTGCAGAAGTGGGATAGGCCCGCGGGCGACCCGCCCTCCGAGGAAGTGGCGAAGGCGACCCAGTCTCCCGCGGATCCGACGCCGAAGCCCGCCCTGGAGGGACCGACCGTCGTGAAGCCCAAGCCGAAGAAAGATGAGAAGCCCACCTCCCTCGGCGGCTGGTTCAGTAAGTGGAAGAAGACCCTCACCGATGAGAAAGAACCCGCGGTGAAGAACGAAGAGGAAAAGAAGAAAGAGCCAGAAGCGCCGGCGGTTCCGGAGCCGAAGAAGGAAGCCGAAGCACCACCGGTTCCCAAGAAGACTGAACCTGAAGTGACGCCGGAGCCGGAGGCGAAGAAAGAACCCGAGGTGCGGAAGACCCCGGAGCCGAAGCCGGAGGAGAAGAAGGAGACAACGGTGAAGAAGGTCAAGTCGTTCTTCGGCGGCTGGATGAAGAAGATCACAGAGTAACCGGGCGCCCGCTCTCCTGCGAAAGACAGGAGAGCGGATTTCTTCACGGCAGGTCTTGGTAGCTCACTCCCGCCGTCCCTTCGTAGCCCTCGTAGCCGTAGCCCGCGTTCGGGAGTTCGTCGAAGCGAAGGGGAATGGTCCGGGCCCGTCGACTCCCCGGAAGGTGGAGCCGGTCCTCGAAGACACTGAAGTGGAGCTGGGGCCTGCAGATGAAACCGTTCCGGGCCGTCGTCCCGATGGTCTGGCCCAGTCTGACCTGGTCGTTGACCTTCACCCTGCTGCGGATGTGGACGTACTGCGCGACCGTCCCGTCCTCGTGGAGGACCTTGATGTTGTGAGCGTGCTCGCTGAACTTCTCCTCGCAGCCCGCTTCGAGCCTGGGTTCCCAGACCTGGATCACCTTCCCGCCCTCGACGGCCGCGACCTTCGTCCCGTAGGGGACGTCGAAGTCCCAGGAGTACTCGTGCCCCGGGAGGTTGTGGGTGCAGCAGCCGAAGGGACCCTGGGAGATCTTGTACGCCGTCCCCCGCTTCAGCGGGAGCGGTAGGTGCTTGTAGGACCGCGCACCCTCGAACGCCGGATCCACCCTCGCGTCGAAGACCGGCACGGGGTTCGAGGAACAGGAAGCGAAGGCGAGGAGGCCAAGGCAAAGGAGAGTAAGTTGGTTTCGTATCATGCTACCGCCTGGAGCCATCTTAGTACGAACCCGGACCCTTCTCAAGTGGAATAGCGGAGTTTATAATTCCCCTACGACTTACTCCGCGAGGTGCCGATGCTTAAGATCATTCTCCCGCTCCTGGTGCTGGGATTCCTAGGATACGTCCAGACGAAGCCTTCCGACTTCTACTTCGAACGGAGCGCGGTCCTCAAGGCCGCACCAGAGAAGATCTTCCCGTACCTCAGCACCTTCGCCCTCTCCGGACAGTGGTCTCCGTACGAACGGAGAGACCCCGCCATGAAGAAGACGATCTCCGGAACGGACGGCGCTCCGGGGGCCAAGATGGCCTTCGACGGGAACGACGAGGTGGGCGCCGGCTCCGTCGAAGTCACGAAGCTCGTCCCGAACTCCACCGTCGAGCTCCGGCTCCTCATGGAGCGGCCCATGAAGGTGGATAACCAGATCTTCTACGTCCTCACTCCGGCCCCGGAGGGCACGCGCCTGAGCTGGGCCATGCGCGGGAGGAATTCGTTCATGGGGAAGCTCCTGGCGACCGTCATCAGCGTCGAGGACATGCTGGGGAAGGACAAGGAGCAGGGGTTCGCGAACCTTAGGAAGCTTGTCGAGTAAAAACGGACTTTAAAAAGCATCTTAGGTTTGAGAACCTTGGATCATGGTTACGAAGAACCTAATTGAAGATGAGCTGCTAGTCGTCGGAGTCGCCTCCTCCGCCGGGGGTCTTGACCCTCTCCGGGACATGCTCTCCAAGGCGATCTGCCACGAGAACATGGCCTACATCCTCGTCCCGCACCTCTCCCGGGAGTACGAATCCGCGCTCCCGAAGATCCTCGATGGTATCAGTAACCTCAAGACACTGAACATCGAGAGCGGAACCTCCATCGAGCCGTGCCACCTCTACATCCTGCCCGCGGGGTACTACGCGCGGGTGGAGCACCATCGCATCGTCCTCGACCCGAGGCCCGACCGAGGGGTGAATCACTCGGCGAACGTTTTGTTCAAGAGCCTCGCCAGGAGCTTCCGGCAGAACGCCATCGGCGTCGTGCTCTCGGGTGCGGCCGTGGGGTACGACGGCTCGGAAGGGATCGTCGAGATCAAGAGGGCCGGGGGCCACACTTACGCTCAGGATCCGAAGACCGCCATCTATCCAAACATGCCGAAGGCGGCAATCAACACCGGGTGCGTCGATTCGGTCCTCTCCGCGGAGCAGATCGGCCACGAGCTCACCCTCGTGAGCTGGGCTTCGGACTAAGCCTACCTCCAGCCGCCTCTTCTCGTCGGCTGCCCCACCTGCTCCAGACAGGAAATGATGGTGTCCGAGGAGGAGTAGCGGTTACATTCGGAGACGGCTTCGGTGCTGTAGACCTTCCCCTTGGTGGCGGCGATGCATCTGATGATCGTATCTGAATAGCTGAAGCGGTTACACTGGTCCATCGGCTGGCCCTGACCCCTTCCGGTGGTGCCGTCCGCGGCCCGGAGGCAGGAGATGATGGTGTCGGAGGAGCTGAACCGGTTGCACTGGGCGACGGCGTCCGGGTTGAAGCTCCGGGCGTTCCGGACGATCTCGAGGCAGCTGAGCCGAGTGTCCGAGCTCGAGAACCGCTGGCACTGGGCCGCGGCTTCGCTCTGGCCCTCGACGTCGGCGCTCGGCCGGCCCCGGCCGCGGATCGGCTGGCCCAGGCGCTCGAGGCAGGAGATGATGGTGTCGGAAGACGAGTAGCGGTTGCACTCGCTGATGGTCTCGAGCGAGTAGGTCTTCCGCTGGGTGGCGCGGATGCACTTGATGATGGTGTCCGAGCTCGAGAAGCGGTTGCACTGATCCATCGGCTGGCCCTCGCCTCTGGCGGTGGTGCCGTTGGCGGCGTCGAGGCAGCTTAAGATAGTGTCCGAAGAGCTGAACCGGTTACACTGCCGGATGGCTTCGGGGTTGAAGGTCCCCCGGGTGGCGATGGCGATACAGGAGAGGCGAGTGTC
>SXUH01000091.1 GCA_005791855.1 Bdellovibrionales bacterium | reverse complement strand
GGGTGAAGTGCGCGGAGATCGAGCCCAGGCTGACGGTGTTGAGCTGCTCGCTGATCTTGTTGAGCTCGTCGTAGCCCCGGCGGAACATGAGGCTCATGGAGGCCGCCTGGTTCTCCGTGGCCTCGCGGTGGATGTCCGTGATCGAATTGCTCGTCCGGAAGAACCCGTAGAACTTCTCGTTGGCCTCCATCGTGGCCTTCAGCTGCCGGTACTTCTGGAGGATGATGGTCCAGGAGAGCACGGACGAGAGGACCAGGAGCACGAGGACGAGCTTCACGACCGGGCCCGACTCCCAGAGAATTTGCCAAATGTTTAACCCACCATGCATAGTTTTACCTCAACGTGAAAGCTTACGGATTGATTGAAGGACCTGGTCCCGGTACTTGTAGTACAAAAAAGATATCACCCAAATTGTACACAGAAAAGCCAAGTTGAGTGGCTTTCTGATTCGAAAAGGTGAAAAATCATCTCCCCAGACGGGGTCGAGGCCGAAGACCGCGCCCATCGGAGCGACGAAGACGAGTAAAAAACAAAGGACATTACTCCAGCTCTTGAAGGACTTCCCGCTCATGTACATGAGCGTGGAGAAGCAGAAGATCACGTACGGGAGCAGTCGGTAATAGTCGGGCACGCTCACGCGGAAGGCGGCGGCGAAGAGGCCGGTGTAGCAGACCGTGAGCCAGAGCTGCGGCGGCTGGCCCTTCTGGTTGAGGACGTCGTCGAGGTAGGCGATGAGGACGAACTCGGTGCCGAAGTAGAGGAAGAGGCCCAGGAACGAGGCGACGTGGTGGTACCAGTACCCGACGTTCTGCGCGGAGAACACCACCGCGCCGAGGTAGAGGTAGCTGACGGCCATGAAGGCCGCGCAGACGAGGGCCCGGGGCTCGGGCCAGCGGACGTTCTCCGCGAGGAGTTCGCGCACCGGCTTGAGCTGGTAGAGGCGCACCTTGAACCAGCGGTTGATGAGGTAGAGGGAGAGGAGCTTCGAGAGGATGAGGATCTCCCAGTTGTTGTTGTGGAGCCAGGCCTCGACGATGCCGATCTCGTGGTCCAGGAGGAAGTGGAAGAAGGCCCCGACGGAGGTCAGGACGACGACGAGGACCACGTAGAGGAGCTGATAGGTGCCGTAGTACTTCACGTTCTGGAAGAGCTTCCCCCGGGCCATCAGAGGACTTTCTCTTCCGGCGAGAGCCACTTGAGCTGCATCTCCGGCGCCGGGTACATGCGGACGTAGTCCTTGTACTGGGTGTTCACCTTGACGAACCGGTCGATCTTGCCCAGGAGCTTGAAGTACGTGTTCCAGAGCTCCGGGTGGGCCTTGAGGTAGCTGTCCATCTTCTTCGTCACCTCGAACTGCTGCTGGAAGGTGAAGCCCTTCCTGTGGATCTGCTCGTCGTACTTCCGCAGGATCTCCTCGACGAGGGCCTGGTCGGGCTTCGCGCCGTAGAAGTTCGTCCCGGCGAGCCGGCCGAGCTTCTCCGTGGCCACGGCCTTCTTGAAGTGGCCGGCCTCGAGGCGGAGGAAGTCCTCGAGGAGGAGCAGGGAGATCTCGAGCTTCGAGAGGTCCAGCGAGCGGATGAACGGGACCGAGAGGAGGAGGATCGTCTCGTCGTCGAACCCCGGCACGGAGGCGCGCACGAGGGTCGGCGAGTTGAGGAGGAGGACCTTGAAGCGCTTCTGGTAGAAGCCGAGCTTCTCCAGGAGGGCCTGGAAGTTCTCCCTGATCCCGTAGTCGGGCTTCACGAAGTCCCAGACCAGGAGCTGGGCGTTCTTCACCAGCCAGTACTCGGAGCACAGGCCCCAGAGCTCGCCCTCGGTCGGGTACTGGTAGCGCTGGCGCTCGATGGAGGTCTGCTCCTTCTTCAGCACCGCGGTCTGCTTCTTCTTCTGGACCGCGGACTCGGAGAGGCCGTCCTTCTGCAGGACCTGCTTGATGCTCTTGAAGTCCACGACCTCGAGCTCCTTCTCCTCCTGGAGCTTCTCCACCTGGCCCAGGGCCAGGGAGCTCGCCAGGAGGAGGGAGCTAGTGAGCGCGCGTTTCGCCTTGAAGGTACTGATCATTTAAACGTCCCCAGTAGTAGAGCTCGGAGAGATCGAGGTTAAAGGAATCGAAGTATTTGGGGTACTTCCCCATGACGCATTCCGGTCGTTTCTCGGATAGGAATTCTTTCAGGACGAAGCCCCGGTGGTCCGCCGCCTGCACGTAGGCCCACTCCGGCGAGGCCTGGACCTTGGAGGACTCGAGGACCTTCAGCGGGTGGGAGCACTGGATGGTGGTCAGGCTCGCCGAGGCCCGGGAGGAGGACTGGTGGACGTGGCCGAAGATCGGCTTGAAGTAGAACACGCCGACCACCTTCTCGTCGGTGGCGGTGGTTTCTGCGAGGGCGAGGACCGGGAGGAGGAGGAGGATCCACATGCTACACCTTCCAGCGGAATTGGATGGTCTCCCAGCTGTGGCACTGCGGGCACCGCCAGAAGATGTCGTCGGAGTTGTACCCGCACTGGGAGCAGTAGTGCCGGGTGAGCGAGCTGTGGAGGGTCTCGAGGAGCGTGCGCGTGTGGAAGAGCGCCTCCTCCACCCGCCCCACCTCGATGAGGATCTTGATGTACTCGACCTTGAGTACGTCGCTCTGGCCGTGGCCCTTCATCCAGCCGTCGAGGAGGCTCATGGCCTCGTCGGTCTTCTTCAGGTCCTTCAGGAGCCGGATCTTCGAGAGCACCACGGACGGCGCGCCCATGAGGTCGACGTCGTCGAGGCCCAGGAAGTAGTGCTTGAGCTTGTCCAGGCGCTCGAAGTACTCGGCCCGCTCCGGGAGCTTCTTGTTGAAGCCGTCGAGGGAGACGAAGATGAAGGTGGCGTACATCGGGTGCTCCTTCAGGAGCTCGAGGAGCAGGCCGTTCGCGTCCTCCATCTTCCCCATGACGATGTAGAGGCGCAGGCGCAGGATCTTCGCGGACACGGAGGGGGCGAAGCGGAAGGCGTCCTCGAGCTCCTCGGCGCAGGCCTTGTACTGGCCGTTCTCGAAGAGCGTCTTCGCCTTCTGCACGAGGATGTGGGAGATGGTCTCCGACTGGTTCTGGGGGCCCACCTTCGAGAGCATGATCCGGTAGTTGTAGGCCTGGTCCCAGTCCTCGATGTCCTCGTAGATCCGGCAGAGGTTGGTGATCACGTCCTGCTGGTCCCGGTTGATCCGGAGGACGTCCTTGTAGGTTTCGATGGCCTTGTCGATGAAGCCGCCCTTGTCGAAGTCCAGGGCCAGCTCCTTCAGGGCCTGGAGGCGCGTGGACTCGGAGATGCTCTCCCGGGCGATGAGGGAGCGGTGGATGGAGATCGCCTTCTCGATCTCGCCGTTGGAGCGGAAGAGGCCCCCGAGGGCGAAGTACGTGTCGATGGTCTCCCGGTTGAGGTCCACGGCGCTCAGGAACTCCTTGATCGCGAGGTCCTTGTTCCCGGAGATGAGGTACTGGGTGGCGTTGAGGAAGATCCGGGACTGGGCCTCGAAGATCGAGTGCCGGTACTTCTTCGAGAGCTTCACTCCCTTGTCCCGCTCGATCACGTAGTGGTAGATGAGGAAGAGCGTGATCAGGACCGCCGCGACGGTGAGCGCGTTGTCTTTTCCCCAGGTCAAGAGAAAGGTGTAGTCCATTCGGCTCCTACGGTTGGAAGAGGTAGGCCGGGGACGTCTTCGTGGAAACCTTGTCCCGAAGGTGGCTCAGGGTCTCCTCCGTCTCCTGGAGGATCTCGGAGATGGAGAACTTCTTCCGCTGGGGCTTCAGGAACCGGAGCGCGAACTTCCCCTTGAGCTTGAGCTCCTTGTGGATCGCCCGGCCCGCCTGCCAGAGGCTTCCGATCTCGTCGACCAGGCCCAGCTCCTTGGCTTCGTAGCCGTGGAAGATCTGCCCCTGGGCGAGCTCGCTGATGTCTTTCTTGAGCCGGGTCTTCCGCACGGCCACGATGTCCTTCATGAACTGCTCGTGGGTGCCCGCGAGGAGGTCCGTGAGGAACGCGCGCTCCTCGTCGGTCATGGGCCTGCCCGGGTTCCCGATGTCCTTGTAGCGGCCCGCCTTGATAGTCTCCTGCTTGTACTTGGCCCACTTGAAGAGCTCGGAGAGGTCCGCCATCTGCATGATCACGCCGATGGACCCGGTGAGCGTTCCGGAGTTGGAGTAGATCCGCCGCGTGGCCGCGCCGATGTAGTACCCGCCGCTCGCGGCGACGGAGCCGAAGGACGCGTAGATGGGTTTCTTCTTATCGATCCGCCGCACCTCTTCGTAGATCTCCTGGGTGGGGGCCACGGCCCCGCCGGGGGAGTCGATGCGCAGGATGATGGCCTTGATCTCCTTGTCCTCCTCCGCGGCGAGCAGCATGTCCACCACCTTCCGGGAGTCCTTGATCTCGTCTTCGATGGAGACCACGGCGATGGGAGAGTTCTTCGAGGCGTCCAGGAGGCCCTCGCCCACGTCGGAGGTTTCCTTTAGCTGGGAGACGGTGTAGAAAGCAAAGAAGATGAAAATGAAGAACAGGACTGTGACGAGAATAAAGATTCCAACAATCCCTTTAGATCTTTCGCGGCTCAAGAGGAACTCCTTCCATAGGTTTCCGGAGTCTCAAGTATAAACACTTTAATGATGAATGGGAAGAAAGTCCTTAAAAATAGAGGCCTTGGTCCGCGCAGAGCCGCTCCCGGTGACGGATTTCCTCTAAGAGCTTGTTAGAAGGACCGAGGAAGCTGCGGCCCTTGAGCCGCTCGAATTCTTGGGTGTAGAGGTCAGAGATTTGCGGGTCTTCGATGACGATGAGGGTTTCGTCGTTGATGTAGTTGGCGGCGTCGGACCAGTTCTGGGATCCCACGATGACCGTCTTCCGGTCGACCACGGCGAACTTGTGGTGGAGGACGTCCCCGTCCGGCATGAGGGCCATCCCCACGGTCTTGGCCGGGGTCTTCCACGGGCTGTTCCCCGGTTCGAAGGTGCATTTCTGGTTCAGGAGACGCAGGCCCATCATGTCCAGGAGCTCGGAGTACTCGCGGTACGCGAAGCGCGGCTCGATGAGGACGCCGATCTGGGCCCCGGCCTGCTGGCGGTTCTCCATGACGTTGGAGAGGTTCTGGTCGGAGAGGACGAAGAGGGCGGCGGCGATCGACGACCGGGCCCGCATGAGGTGGCCCGCGATCAACCCGTTGACCGACTCTCCCCAGTTCAATCGCTGGGACGTGGGAGAGAACTGGACGGTGATTTTGGTTCCCCGGACGGTCAGGCTGCGAGGACCCCGGTAGGTCTTACTCTGGCCAAAGTTCCCCCGGCGGCCGTTCCCCCAGAGCTGGGCGTACTCTTCGGTGAAAAGGGTCGCGAAGGGTACCGACTGGACCACGACGATGGAGTTGGCGTTCCCGCGGGACTTCGGGTTGGTGTAGTCACCGTGGACGCAGCTCATGGTGAGGTTGGCGGTGCTGACGATGGTGGTCTTCCCGTCGATGATGATGAACTTGTGGTGCATGAGCCCCGACCCGCGGGAGGTGTCGAAGGTGTCGTCGATGATCGGGACCCGGGCCCGCCGGAGCATGTAGATCGCGTCGCGGGTTTCGAGCTCCTGGACCTCGAACTTCCCGTTCCGGTTCACGTCGACGAAGGCCTGGAGCTCGGCGAGCTTGGTGGCTTCGTACTCCGAGTCCCCGGTGGTGTCCCGCTGGGTGAGGACGTCGAAGTTGTAGCTGTTCTCGAGGATCACGCGGACGTCGACGCCGGCGTTCTTCTTATCGATGAGGGCCTTGGCGATGTACGGAAGTCGGAGTTCCTGGACGGCCACGTAGACCGTCTTCTGAGCGGTGTAGATCTGGTCCATGATGATCTTCTCGAGATCATCACCCGGTCTCACGAAGTTTCTGTAGGGGTCGACGTACTGGCTCCGAGGGTTGTGGTTCAAAAATGCTCGAACACTACTCCAGGCCGGAGAGCTT
>SXUH01000090.1 GCA_005791855.1 Bdellovibrionales bacterium | reverse complement strand
TGAAGACCACCTCGACGTCGAAGATCAAGAAGATGATCCCGACGAGATAGTAACGGACGGAGAACTGCTGGTGGGCATTTCCTTCGTACTCCACACCACACTCGTAGGTTTCGTATTTCTTCGGAGTGATGGAAGCCGGACGTTTCCCCATGATTTTATTTATCCCGATCACAGCACAAGCGATGATCACGGCGATGACCATGAGGATGAGGACGGATAAGTAATTTAAGGAACCTTCAACTGGAAGATACATAAAAACCTTGGGCTAAATTTGATAGTAAAATTTAGCATTTGCGACATACAAACTCAACGCTTCATTAGATAAAATCCAAGTGTTTGAACCGGCAAACAGAATATTCTGCAGAGCGATCTTTTACTATGACGGTTGGCAATTCTGGGATCTTCTCTTAGCTTTATGGGATGGCACAAATCGCTGAAATAATACTCGACGGTTCTTATACCTATTTCAATAAAGACGTGATCTACTCCCAGGAGAATTTTAAACTCGTCAGCATCAAAGAAAGCCAAAGCGTTCACCTCTACTCTGAGATTCTGTCGCGAATAGAAACGGGAGAATTTCTAAAAATTTTAGTAAGGTATGAAATGAACGCGATGTATATACCGACCTTAGTCAGGATAGAAAAATCTCTCGGTAGTAAATTCGCTTTCGAGGTCTACAAGATCGATGCGAGCGCTGGGGAACTGCATTATTCCTTTCAAAACTCTGCCATGAGCCAAGAATTTACCAGGACCTTTAACACCAAGCACTACATAGCTACCCCGGCCTTTGCAACTTCCGCAATATTCAATCTAACCAAGAAGCTCGACATCAACCAGTGGACTCCCGTGACGTTGATCAGCACGGACAACGACTGGACCTACGACGGACCGCCGAAGGAGAAGGTCGTCTACGTGGAAGTGAGGCCCAAGGAAAAGACCGACTACCTCTTCGAGAAGCAGGCCGTGGACACCACCATCCTCCACCTCCACGAGAACGCCACCCGCGAAGCCGATCAGGACACGCCGGTGGAGATCATCCTAAGCAAGGAGCACTCCATCCCGTACCAGATGAACTTCGGAGACCAGAAGATCGTGGTGAAGAAGTTCAAGAAGATGAACGACGATCAGATCTTGAAGTAGTCCGCGATCTGCGCGCACGCGTCCTTGAGGGGGGCGGAGACGATCTGGTACGGCTCCATCAGTTTCTGGAACGTGCGGAGGGTCCCGCCCTTCCAGCGCTTCACCCGGTTGTCCACCAGGAGGATCGCCCCGTGGTCCGCCTCCGAGCGCAGCAGGCGGCCGAACTTCTGGTGCAGCGACCGGGTCCGGTGCGCGAGGAAGTAGTCGTTGAACTCGTTGCCGAACTTGAACTCGAAGAAGTCCCGGCGCTTCTGGATCACCAGGTCCTGGCGCACGTCCGGGATCTTGTCCACGACGATGAACTGGAGCTTGTCCCCGGGCACGTCGATCCCCTCGCCGAAGCTCTCCATCCCGACGAGGATCGCGCTCTCCTCCTTCTTGAACTCCTCGACGACGTTCTTCCCGAGGCCCTGGACGAACACCGGGATCTTCCCCTCGAACTCCCGGAGGATGAGCTCGGTGGCGAGCTCGAAGCGCAGCCGGGAGGAGAAGAGCAGGAGGGTCCGGCCCCCGAGCCGGGTGATGAGCGGGTTCACTTCCCGGAGGAGGTCCGGGACGAAGAGCGGATCGGAGATGTTCCTCGTGTCCGGACACAGGTAGACCTTCGAGTTGTTCTTGTAGTCGTAGACCGCGTCCAGGTAGAGGCCGGACTTGAAGCGCTTCTCCGGCGGGAGGTAGGTGTAGCCGGTCATCCACTCCACGCCCTGCACCCCCGAGTCCCCGGAGGCGTTCCCGAGGGTCGCCGAGGTGAAGACCACCGAGGAGCTCAGGGTGAGGAGGTCGTCGTGGATCATCTTCCCCACGTCGATGGGCGCGGACTCCAGAGTGTAGTTCTCGCTCTCGGAGTACTTCAGGATCGTCGACCACTCCGCCGGCGCCTCGAGGAAGTGCCTGAACGCGCCGGCGAGCTTCTCCAGCACTCCGAAGTTCGTCTCGAACACCGCCCAGGCCTTGAGCTTCTGGGTCTCGTTCTTGAAGTCCTTCACCTCCCAGCGGGAGAAGAACGGCAGGTAGAGCGTGTGGAGGCTGTCGAAGATGAAGTTCATGCTCTCGGCGTGGTTCAGGATCGCCGCCGCCAGCGGGTCCTTCAGCTCGGCCTTCTTCGGGAACGGGAGCTCGTTGGCGTAGGCCGGGCTGTAGTTCGGGAGCTTCTTAAAATACGTCTCGACCACATCCGGGAGCGTTTCGAAATGGTCCCGGAGCATCTTCAGGTTGAACTGCGTCTCCTCCCGGAGCCGGGTGACCGCGTCCTCCACCTTGAACTCGTCTTCCATGCTGGAGAGGAGGTAGATCAGGGCCCCCATCCCCTGCGGGAAGTTCTTGAAGAAGGACTCGAGGTTCCGGTGCTGGACCTCGATGGTGTAGGCCTTCGTCGCCTCGTGCTCGAGCCGGTGGGCCTCGTCGACGACGATGTAGGCTGGCCTCGGGAGGCTCCGGGGCCAGTTGAGCATCAGCGCGTGGTTCCCGACGATGAGCTTGGCGTCCTTCGCCTCCCGCAGGCCCTGGATGTACGAGCACTGGTTAACCATCGGACAATTCTGTCCGGCGCAGGCCCGGTAGTCCACGGCGAGGGCGGCGTCCTTCTCCGCCAGCTCCGGAGCGAGCTTCTTCAGGATGAAGGGGATCTGCTCGCGGGTGAGCTTCCGGTCGTAGCTCACTCTCGAATTATAGAAGAACAGCATTTCGAAGTAGGCCTTGGTGAAGGTCTCTCCGAAGGACGTGAGGAAGGAACTCTCCGCCTCGTCCTCTCGGAAGAGGAGCTCGCAGAGGTGGTTGCTCGACCCCACCAGGCGGACCACCTTCGCGTCGTCGCCGAGGTTCAGGAGCTTCTTCATCTGCGGGACGTCCTTGGCCAGGGCCTGGTCCTGGAGGGTCTTCGTCCCGGTCGCCACCAGGCACGACTCCTTCTCGTGCAGGGAGAAGAGGAACGACGGGAGCAGGTACCCCATGGTCTTCCCCGTGCCCGTCGGGGCCTGGATCAGAGCGTGGATCTTGTTCTTGAAGGCCTGCCCGACCCGCAGGGCCAGGGATTCCTGAGCGGCCCGGTGCTTGTAGTGCGGGAGGACTTCGTTGATCTGGTCCTGGGCCCGGAGGATGGACTGGATGTTGGCCCCCGAAAAACTTTTATCAAACTGCGCCGTCCGGTGTTGGGAATCTTCGGCGCGGACCCGGGACTCGAGGTAGCGCTTCTCGAAGTCTTCGATCGGGAAATCGATCTGGGCACCGATGGTGAGCAGGTCTTCTTTAGAGAGGCTGAAGAACTTCTTGTACCAGAACTCGCTCGGGAACTCGGAGAGGACCTCGAGGAGCTTGTAGCGGAGCTCGAGGTCCCGGTACGAGAGGTGGGTCGCGAGGAGGAGGGTCTTCAGGAGGTCCCGCGAGTCCGCCAGGCCCCGGTGCTCTTCCTTGTCCGCGATCCCCAGGTGGTTGATGAAGTACTCGAGGTTCAGGGTCGAGGCTTCCGGGAAGAGGAGGGCCAGGAACAGGATCGAGTCCTGGTAGCTCTCCCGCGGGTTGAGCTGCGGAAGCCGGTCGAAGTAGCGCTTGAGGAAGCTCTCCTCGAAGGCCGAGTTGTGCGCGAGGAGCGCGTGGGACTCGAGCGTCAGGAGCTCCGGCTCGACCTGGGACCAGAGAGGAGCTTTCCGGATGTGGTCGTTGGTGATCCCGGTGAGCTTGGTGATGAACGACGAGATCGGGTTCTCCGTGCGCACGAGGGACGAGTACGTGCGCACGAGCTTGGTGCCTTCAAACTGAAGGAAACCGAGATCGATGATCTCGTCCGTCGCCGGGTTAATCCCCGACGTCTCAATGTCGATTACGGCCCACGAACCCAGACTCATTCAAAAAACCTTTATGCAAAGTGACAAGCAAGCGAGAGTACCATAAATTAATAGGCAGACTTCCGTCAAATATGCTAACTTGCATTAAATCTTATTGATAAAGAGGCCGAATGGAAACTTGGTTGTTGCAGACCCAATCACTTTGCATTGTTCTACTGATGATTGCCGGGATCTACAGTCGGTATAACCGAGTACTCCACGTCCGTATCATGAGCCTCGCCATGATCTGGGACATCATCCTCATCCTTCAGATCGAACTAAGCCGCTCGGCCATTCTCAAAGCTTCCCGGGCCGTGACCAACGCCATGGCCCTGAACGTCCACGTCACCATCGCCGTCACCACGGTGGTCTTCTACGGCTTCATGGTCTACACCGGTCGGAAACTCCTCGCCGGGGACCGGGAGATCCGGAGGAAGCATCGGATACTTGGCTATTCTACTTTCACGCTGAGGCTGCTAACATTCGCCACGAGCTTCTGGGCCGTGGTCCCAAAGGAGTAACGCATGAGCGGAGACTTTCAATTCGTCGAGGACATCATCAAGGCGGGCCTGCCGGACGCGCAGGTATTTGTTGAAGATATGACCGGAACCAGAGATCATCTAGAGATCACCGTGGTGAGCGACCAGTTCAAGGGGAAGCTCCTCTTCGAACAGCACCAGCTGCTGATGACCCTCCTCAAGGAAGAACTCAAGCAGCGGATCCACGCGGTGAAGCTCCAGACCTACACGAGAGAAAAATACGAACAGGCCAACAAGAGGTAGCACATGTCATTCAACATCCTAAACAAC
>SXUH01000089.1 GCA_005791855.1 Bdellovibrionales bacterium | reverse complement strand
TCGGCCTTCGCCGTGAGTTCCTTCGCCCAGGGCGACCTCGAGACCCACAAGGCGAAGGCCCTCGAGCACTTCGACAAGAAGATCTCGATGCTCAACGAAGCCAAGAGCTGCATCAGCGGCGCGGCCACCATGGAAGCGTTCAAGGCCTGTAAGGAAGACCACCGCAACAAGATGAAGGCCATGAAGAAAGAGTGGAAGGAGAAGATGATGGACAAGCACGACCACATGAAGGACCATAAGAAAAAGAAGTAAGTTCCAGTTTCCCCGCCCGAGCGGCGGGGAAAATAAAGTCCCTCCCTGACTCATCGCAAACCCTTGAAAGCCTCCGCTGCGTTGGATAGAGTAGTCTCATCAAAAGTGAGGAAACTATGAAACTTCTAGAAGGTAAGAAAGCCCTGATCCTCGGTCTGGCCAACGACCGCTCCATCGCCTGGGGGATCACCAAAGCATTCAAAGAGCAGGGGGCCTCCATCGCGCTTTCCTATATGAACGAGACCATCCACAAGCGAGTGGAGCCGCTCTCCAAGGAGATCGAAGCCGACTTCATCTTCGAGATGGACGTGACCAACGACGCCCACTACGCGGCGATGAAGGAAACCGTCGCGAAGAAGTGGGGCAAGTTCGACATCCTCGTCCACTCCCTCGCGTTCGCGGACAAGGAAGACCTCTCGAGGCCCTTCGTCCACACCAGCCGGAAGGGGTACCTCATGGCCTGCGACATCTCGGCCTTCTCCCTCGTCGGCCTCTGCGACACGCTCCAGGACCTCATGAACGACAACGGATCGGTGATGAGCATGACCTACTACGGCTCGCAGAAGGTGGTGAAGAACTACAACGTCATGGGGGTGGCGAAGGCCGCGCTCGAAGCCTCCACGAGGTACCTCGCCCAGGACCTCGGGCCCCGGGGGATCAAGGTGAACTGCATCTCCGCCGGGCCGATCAAGACCCTCGCGGCCTCCGGGATCTCCGGGTTCCGGACCCTCCTTTCCCAGGTCGAGGAGATCGCACCGATGAAGAAGAACGTGACTCCGGAAGACGTCGGCGGAACCGCGGTCTACCTCGCCTCGGGCCTCTCCACCGGAGTCACCGGGCAGGTGCTCTACGTCGACTCGGGACTCAACATCCTCGGCGGATTCTAGGATCCATGGAGTACGCCTTCGGCCAGTTCACCCCCGAGCATCTGAAGAAGATGGAGGAGGGGGTGCGGCTCTTCAACGAGCAGAAGTACTGGGAGTGCCACGAGGCCCTGGAAGAGGTTTGGCTGGAGGACCGGAACGATCCCGCGAGGAACGTCTACTGGGCCGTCATCCAGGTCGCCGCTGCCTGCATCCACTACCGGGACCAGAAGCTCATCGGCGCGCGCGGGATGATCGCCAAGGCCAAGGAGAAGTTCAAGCGCTGCCGGGAGCAGAAGATCCTCACGGAGCTCGCCTTCGCGCACCTCGACTGGGAGGAGCTCGAAGGGCTGGCGCTCGCCGTCCCCGAGGGGGAAGCCGCCCGCCTCGAAGACTTCGCGGAGCTCTTCGAGTTCCGCTTCAAGCACTACCCGGGGCTCGCCGGGTGAGGGACCTCTTCGACTCTTTCCCCCTGGCGCTCCGGCTGATCCTCCGGGATCCGATCAACTTCCTCCTCGCCGTCGTCCCGACCGTCCTCGCCCTCTGCCTCTACCTCTTCGGCATCGTAACCATCTACCGGAACTCGGACCAGCTGGCTTCGGTCTTCCGGGGGTACGTCTACACCGCGGACCAGGCCCCGGTCCTCGCGAAGATCGCGACCGCGATCCTCATCGTCTTCGTCGTCGTCCTCATGAGCTGGACCTTCGTCCTGGTGGTGGGCCTCGTCGCGGCTCCCTTCAACTCGCTCCTCTCCGAGCGGATCGAGAAGCAGCTCGTCCAGCGGCTCGAGCTGAAGAACCAGCGGATCCTGCGGGAGATCTCCCAGGGGCTCTGGCAGGTCACGAAGAACGAACTCAAGAAGCTGGTGCTCCTGGGCTTCATCGGGTTGACCACTTTCGTCCTGAACCTCTTCCCGGTGTTCTACCCCCTGGGGCTCTTCATCGTCGCCTGCATGCTGGCGGTGCAATTTCTTGACTATTCCTGGTCGCGGCACAACCTCAAGGTCGGGGCGTGCCTGAGGGATATGACGGCAAACTTAATTCCCTATTCGGCAGGCGGATTTATCTTCCTCTTAGTCGTGACTGTGCCGATAATAAATGCATTCGTCCCCGCAGTCGCAACCAGCTACTTTACGGTACTATGGATCAAGCGCCAGAACAGACCACAGCTCTCGCCGCCGCAGAAGGATTCACTTCCATAGCGATCAAGCTCCCCGAGGATCTCCAGGAGCGGATCCTTTCGTTTCCCTTCATCCACGCCATCCACGAGCGGTACCCGAAGGCCGAGCTCCACCTCATCACGCCGAAGACCGAGATCGAGGTCCTGAACCTCCTGCCCTTCAAGGCGTACTACCACGAGTTCGAACGGAAGGACGTGCGGCACGTCTTCCACGTCCACCGCTACTGCGTGCAGGCGAAGATCTACAACGTCGACCTGTTCGTCTCCCTCACGGACCACTTCACCGACGCCTGCCTGGGCCTCGGGCTCCGGGCGAAGACGCGGCTCGGGTACTCCGACCGGTACAAGGGCCTCGTCCTCACCCACAAGACCCCGAGGCCCCGGGCCCACCATCTGACGGAAGACTTCTTCGCCCTCTACCGGGAACTCCTGGGAGACTCCGTGGACCTCCGGAGCAAGGTCCTCTCCCGGGAGCTCGAGCCCGTGGTGAAGGTCTGGGATTCGGAACCCTACATCGCCGTCGACCTCGGTTCGGAAACCCTCGGGACCTGGGCCCCCCTCGTCTCCCTCTTCGAGGGCCAGCGGATCGTCTTCTTCTCCTCCCGGGGTCCGGAGAAGTACCAGCTCGAGGTCGAGCGCTTCCTGCGCCAGCTCCCGAAGAAGAACCAGTACCACTTCTTCGCGCAGAAGACCTGGATCGACCTCGCGAAGATGATGGCCCACGCCCGGGGTGTGATCCTCCGGAGCGGAGCCGCCGCCGCGCTCTCGGCGTACACGGGGACGAAGACGCTGATCCTCTATGAAACCGATCCCCAGCGGGACGGGCCCTTCTACTTCCTGTCCGACGTCTGCGTCCTCGGAGGGAAGGCGGCGCCCGCGGCGCTGAGCGAGGTCGCGGAGCGGGCGCAGGAATTCTTCCGGCTAGCGTGACGGAGTTCCGAAGCGGTTATCCCGGCTGAAGATGAAGTTGACGTTCTTCCCGTTGTCCTTGGAGACCACGAAGTAGCCGAGGTTGGTGTAGATGTAGCAGACGTTGGACTGCGGGATGTCCGGCATGAGGGTGGTGCACACGGGGGCCCCCTTTACCTCGTACTCGTTGGTGTCGCAGAGGAGCTTCCCGCCGAGGAGGGAGTTGAGTGCCGCCCTCGCGGACTGGACCGTCAGCGGGTCGGCGCTCTCGGACCACTCGTCCCGGGAGAGGTAGTGGAGGCCCGAGTACCGCGAGTACGTCAGGATCTTCTCGAGGCAGGTCATCTCCTGGGCGAAGGTGGGGAGCGTCCCCAGGAGCACGAGTAGGGCGAGCGAGATTTTCATAGGCCTCCTTATTGGAAACTTGCCAGTATGTCGTTCAGCGACGTGAGCTTGTCTTGGAACAGCTTCGCCTTCTCCCGGACCTCGAGCCGGATCTCCTCCGGCGCGTTCCGCATGAAGTTCTCGTTCCCGAGCTTCGACTCGACCTTCCGGTAGTCGTTCTGCGTGCGCTCGATGTCCTTCCGGATCCGGTTCACCTGCTCGGTGATGTCGATGAGCCCTTCCAGCGGGATGAAGATCTCCGTGTGGACCGTGGCGAGGCTCGCGGACTTCCGCGGCTTCTCGCTCGCCTTGGCCTTGATGGTCCCGGACTTCACGTTCGCGAGGTCCTTGAGGAAGGTCCGGGAGTCGTAGAGGAACTTGGCGAACGGCCTGTCGTCGGTGAAGAGCTTCACGTCGATCTCGTCCTTCGGCTTGAGGTTCACGGACGCGCGGATGTTCCGGATCCCGGTGGTGACCTCGACGAACTTGTTCATGAGCGTGCGGACCTCGGCGTCCTCGAGCTTCGGATCGTACTCCACGTAGTCCTGGTCGATGAGGAGCGACTTGCCCTTGGAGAGGTGGGACCAGATCTCCTCGGTGAGGAACGGGGTGACCGGGTGGAGGAGGATCACGATCTTCCGCAGGCAGTACTTCAGCATGGTGGCCCGGAGCACCTTCGCGCGCTCGTCGGTGCCGCCCAGGATGTTCTTCGAGAGCTCGATGTACCAGGAGCAGAACTTCTCGTAGACGAACTGGTAGATCTCCGAGCACGCTTCGTCGAAGCGGTAGAGGTCGAGGGCCTCGTTCATGGTCCTGGCGACCGTGTTGAGCTCGGCGAGGATCCACTTGTCATGGAGGTGCCACTCCGACCGGACCGGGAGCTCGTTCCGGGCCTTCTCCAGGAACGGGGAGACGAAGCGGAAGGCGTTCCAGAGCTTGTTCACGAAGTTCCGGT
>SXUH01000088.1 GCA_005791855.1 Bdellovibrionales bacterium | reverse complement strand
GTAGGGGAACATGTCGAGGACGTAGTACTTCGGCTTCGACGGATCGACCTCGGTCTTGAAAGTTTTATGCTCGTCCCAGTACTTCTGCCACTTGGGTTCGATCTCGGAGAAGTTGTAATCCATAAGCGTGTCCTCAGCGTTTGTTGAGCTACAAGCTTAATGGAATTTACGTTTGTTTTAAAGGCAGTTATGGCGCGTTAAAATGAAAAAGGGGCATCACGCATCCGGCGCTAGCCCCTTTTTGGGGGACCCGTATCAGGCCGAGTGACAACTGAGGGGGTAAGTCATCTCGTGCCCTTTAGGGGACGTGATACTGAGGTAGTCGTTGACTTCAGAGAATTCGTTGATGTTCTGGACGTTGATCCGGTGCTTGTTTCCATTCAGGTAGAGCGTCTTGGAGAAGCCGTGGTGCTTCTTGTGGGTCCGGACGGAGTCCGGGCTCACCGAGGAGATCGCCCGGCTCACGCCGGAGTCGTCTTCCCGGTGGAAGGAGATCTTGTCGCCGTCGATGGTGAAGGACCGTTCGCCGAAGGCGGTGGTGCAGGTGATCCTGCCCGTCGACGCCTGCGAGCTGAACGAATGGATCATGAGCATGAGCCCGATGAATCCGAGGAGCGTTGAGATGGAAAACACCTTCAGCGCGGTTGATCTGGTTTTTTTCATAAGTCCCCCTAGTGCCCTCCATAGTACAAGTGAGGTGCCAAGGGGAGAGACCTCATTCCCACGGGTTACCGTCCCCGGCAGGGCCCTCGTCCTGACAAGTGTCTAATTGCTAGACACTTTTTTTTACATGTATACTTTCCGGATGATCCCCCTGAACTACAACCAGCTCTACTACTTCTACAAGATCGCGGACCTGGGATCCATCGCCCTCGCCTCGAAGGCCATCCTCATCAGCTCCCCCGCCCTGAGCATGCAGCTCAAGGAGCTCGAGGAGAGCCTCGGCACCCCCCTGTTCTCCCGAGTGGGGAACAAGCTCGTCCTCACCGAAGCCGGGACCATCGTGCACGAGTACGCCAAGGACATCTTCAAGCTCGGCTACGAGCTCAAGGACACCCTGGCCGACCGGAACCGCGGGGAGGAGCGCGCGAAGATCGAGATCGGCTGCCAGGATTCCATCTCGAAGAAGGTGGCCGACGAACTCCTCGCCTTCCTCATCGCCCAGAAGGCCTGCAAGGTGGTCCTGCGGGAGGGGAACCGGGAAGAGCTCATCCGGCTCCAGAACGACTTCAAGCTCGACCTCATCCTCACCAACTCCGTCCCGGCGGTCGACAACTCGTACATCTTCGAAACCAAGCTCCTCTGCCGGGAAGAGCTCGTGGTCGTGGCCCACCCGAGGTACCGCGAGCTGAAGAAGAAGTGGCCCGCGACCCTCAAGGGCGCGCCCTTCGTCCTGCCGACCTACGACTCCAACTCCCGGCAGAAGATCGACAACTTCTTCAAGCAGAAGGGCATCACCGTCGACCTCGTCGCGGAGGTCGAAGACAAGGCCACGGAGATCGACCTCGCGATCCGGGGCCTCGGGCTCATCACCGTCCTCCGGCGCAGCGTCTCCCACCTCCTCGAGGCGAAGAACCTCGTCGAGCTCGGCCCGCTCGGCGGTGTGGAGGAAGAGGTGTGGATGATCATCGGCAAGCGGAAGCTTCTCAATCCGGTAGCCCTCTTCGCGGTCAATAACTTCAAACTCTCTCACGTAAATAAGACTTAATCGCTAGATAAGTTTTTCTGAATGTAAGATTTTTTTACCCTTTGATAATCTTGATACAAGGCAAAAAGAAGGAGTCATTTATGCACGTACAAGTTCACTATCAAGGATTAGAGAATTCTCCATGGATGGATCAGTTCATCAATCGTCGAGTAGCGAAGTTAGACAGGTATTTAAACAACGGTTCTTCAGTCCAGGTCCACCTGAAGTACATCAACCGTCAGTACGTCACCTCGCTCGCGATCCACAATCCGCTCCGAGACTACGCGTTCACCTCGGAGGGCCTGAACTTATATGAGTCTTTCTCTCTGGCAATCGACAAGGCTTCCCGGGCCCTGGGCGAGCAGAAGCGGAAGATCAAAGACCGGATTAATAAGAAGTACTTCTCATTGAAAAAGGACGCCGGAGTTCCGGCCGCCTAGGCGGCGCCTAGCGGGTCGACGGAAAACTTTCTGTCTGGCGCTTCAGCGCGAGGAGCTCGGACAGGAAGCTTTCCTCGAGAGTCTTTCTCTGAGCGAAGGCCGTCTTTACAATCATCATCTTGTAGTGAACCACCAGCGTCTTGTTATCCTTCAGCGACATGTACGACGTGACACTCGTCCCGCCCCGCAGGTGCCTGGAGAAGTTGCTGTACTCGTTGACCACCGTAGCCGAGGCTCCCTGGGCGATGACGTCGAGCTTCTTCGACGTCGCGATGATCTTGCTGACCTTCGACTGGGGGAGGGTGCTGATGTCGTCGGAGTCGAAGTACGAGCGCAGGTCGTAGGTGTAGCCGTCGGCCCCGGGCTTCGACACCTTGTAGACGGGCCCCGCCTTCCGCACCGACTGGGGGGCCAGGCTGTGGGCAACGAACTTCTCGTTGGTCATGTGTTCGTGGTCGAAGAAGCCCACCACCCGCTCCATGACGAAGACGGATTTTAGGAGTGCGATCTCCACGCCCTTCTCCCGCAGGAGCGGGAGCGGGACGAGCTCGAAGACCTCCGGGATGGACTTGTAGAGGTCGTCCGGGGTTCCGGTGACGAAGTAGTAGTGGACGTTCCCGGCCATGAGGTCGCCGGTGTCGATCTTGAAGTACATGGTCTTTTGTTCGACGGTCTTCGCCGCCGCGAGGCCGGGCCCGAGACAGCAGAGCAGGAGGAAGACGAGGGAGAGCGGTGAGAATTTCATGTGCAAACTTTTCGGTGATCCCCGCAGCAAACATAAGCTAAAACCTTCCGAGTGTGCTACCATCTGCCAAAGGAAATTTATGATCCGACCAATTTGCAAGATGGGGAACCCCGTCCTGAGACAGAAGGCGAAGGAGCTGCGGCCAGAGGATATCTCATCCGACTGGTTTTCTCAATTACTAATCGACCTGAAGGATTCCATGGACCACTACGGGGGCATCGGCATCGCCGCCCCCCAGATCGGCGTGGATTCGCAGGTCGCGCTGATCGAGCTCGCGGGGATGAACCGCTACGGCGAGGAGCTCAACCTTCCCCTCACCACCTTCGTCAACCCGGTGATCCGGGACCTCTCGGCGGAGCTGCAGGGGTTCTGGGAGGGGTGCCTCTCCGTCCCCGGCCTGCGGGGCTACGTGGAGAGGCCCCGGAAGATCGAGGTGACCTACCTCGACGAGAAGGGGCGGCCCCAGAGGCTCGTCGCCGAGGGCTTCCTCGCCACCGTCGTCCAGCACGAGCTCGACCACCTCCAGGGCATCCTCTACGTCGACCGGATCAAGGACAGCAAGCTCCTCTCGTTCCAGGAAGAGTTCGAGACCTTCATCCAGGAACGAACCATTGAGTAAGCCGTGACGAGCCTCCAGCGACCGGCGGCCCTGAAGCAGATCCTGGTCTTCTCCCTTCCGATCATCTTCGGCCACCTGGGGATCATGCTCATCGGAACCGGAGACATGATCATCGCCGGGAGGTACTCCCGGGAGTGCCTCGCGGCCATCGGCCTTGCGATCTCCATCGCCAACCCGATCATGATCTCCCTCCTGGGCCTGCAGTTCGCCATCTCCCCGCTGCTCGCGCAGAAGCGCGGGAAGGGGGAGGGTCCGGAGGCGTACTTCTGGACCATCCTCCTGTACTCGTTCTTCGTCTCCCTGGTTTCCTTCGTCCTGACGTACCTGAGCATCTGGCTCCTCCCCGTCCTGGACTACGGCCCGGCCCTCACCCGGATCATCGAAGAGTACCTCGTCATCACGAGCTTCTCCGCCTTCGGCCTGTGTCTCTACCAGGGGATGAAGGAGTTCTTCCAGTCGGAGGAGAAGACCTTCGCCGCGAACTTCATCGCCCTCGCCGCCGTCGGCGTGAACCTCTTCTTCAACTACGCCTTCGTCTTCGGAGAGTACGGCATGCCGAGGCTCGAGGAGGCGGGCCTGGCCTGGGCGAGCTTCGGGGTCCGGGTCTTCATGGGCCTGTGCCTCTTCGCGATCACCTACCGGAGCTGGAAGGCTCCGAGGGAGATCCGCTGGGACTTCATGACGGACCTGGTGAAGCTCGGCGCGCCCATCACCTGCGCCCTCTTCCTCGAGATCATGGCCTTCTGCTCGGTCACCCTCTTCGTCGGGAAGTTCGCCGAGGTGCAGACGGCCGCCAACAACCTCGCCCTGAACATCGGCTCCCTGGCGTTCATGGTCCCCATGTCCATCGCCGCCGCCGTCGGCGTGAAGGTGGGCCACGCCTACGGCGAGAAGAACATCCACAACGTTTCGATCTACGGCCAGGTGAGCCTCTTCGCCTCCCTCTGCTCGACCCTCATCATGGGCCTGTGCTTCTACCTCTTCCCCCACGCGATCATGTCCCTGTACACGAGCGACGAACTCGTCCTGGAGTGGGCGAAGAAGCTTCTCTTCTGGGTTGCGTGCTTCCAGCTCTTCGACGGCGCCCAGGTGACACTCGCGGGGATCCTCCGGGGACTGAACGTCACGCGGGCGTCCACCGTGGCGATCTTCATCGGCTACTGGGTCATCGGGATCCCCCTGGGGTACTACCTCGGCTTCCACACCGACCTCGAGGCCCAGGGCTTCTGGATCGGCCTCGCCCTCTCTCTCGCGGCCGTCGCCCTCATGCTCGGATTCATCCTGAAGAAGAAGATGAAGAGCCTCGTCGCGACGGGGAGCTAGGGATGCTGGAGCTCGACGCCATCCTCACCGACCTCCGGGATCAGGGCTGGAGCCAGCAGCCGGTGTTGAGCGCCGGTGTCCTGGAGAAGATCGGGGGGTACTTCGACGCCAACCGGGCCCGCTTCAAAGAAGCGAAGGTGGGCCCCGCGGGAAGCCAGCGGCGCGAAGCCTCCATCCGGGGAGACCTGACTCTGTGGCTCGACCCGCGCGACCTGCCGGCGGAGTTCGGAGCGGTCGGCGCTTCGCTCTCCGAGCTCCGGGACCTCCTCAACGAGAAGTTCTACCTCGGCCTCAAGGACTACGAGTGCCACCTGGCACTCTACCCGCCGGGGTCCTTCTACCGGAAGCACTCGGACCGCTTCGAGAAAACCTCCAGCCGCGTTCTCTCGTTCGTCTTCTACCTCCACCGGAGCTGGGAAAAGGGTGACGGCGGAGAACTCCTTCTCTATAATCAAGCGGGAGAGGTCCTCCGGGAAGTGGAACCGCGGCCCGGCTCCTTCGTCTGTTTCTTGAGCGAGGAGTTTCCCCACGAGGTGAGGCTCGCCGGGAAGGAGCGCCGGAGCCTCACCGGCTGGTTCCACGATAAGACCCTCTCTTAAGGAAACCCATGACCTGCCTCCTCTGCGACCGCGTCGAGTTGCTCCGACGGAACGAGTACCCCTACCTCATCAAGGAATTCGAGCACAGCTACCTGCTCCTCGGGGAGCACCAGTTCTACCGCGGGTACTGCGTGCTCGTGACGAAGGACCACTACCGGGAGATGACCGACGTCCCGTCTCCGAAGCGGGAAGGGGTCTTCGCGGAGATGATGAGATCGTCCGAAGCCATCCAGCGAGTCTTCACTCCGAAGAAGATGAACCTGTGCAGCCTCGGGAACGTGGTGGAGCACATCCACTGGCACTTCTTCCCGCGCTACGGAGACGACCCGGACTTCAAACGCCCGCCGTGGCTTCAGATGGACCGCTTCGATGGAGCCAAAGTGACTCCCGAAGAGAGGGACCGGCTCGTTGCCATGGTGAAGCAAGTGTTAGAATAAGGTTAAGTCAGAAAGTATCATCAAATAAAGATTGCCATTCGCACGCCGGGCGTCCTTCAATAGTTGAGGCAGAAACTCTTTTACATGGATGTGTTTAATGAAGTTCTCGTTCCTCTTCCTCCTCCTCCTGAGCACCACGACCTGGGCCCGCTGGAGCGTCACCACGTACAACATCAGAAACTTCGACGACGACAGCGGCGCGGGCCCGACCAACATCCAGGAGCTGGCGAAGGTCATCCGGAACGTCCAGAGCGACGTCATGGCCTTCGAAGAAGTCGTCGACGTCCCCGAGTTCGAGCGGCTGATCAAGTCCGTGCTCCCGGGGTACGAGATCGTCCTCTCGACCTGCGGCGGGTTCGGGAAGCAGAACCTCGGCGTCGTCTACAACCCGCGGGTCTTCAAGTTCCTCTCGAAGAACGAGGACCGGAGCTTCACCGGTGGGAACTCCGGCGCCTGCGGGAACCTCAGGCCCGTCATGCTCGTGGGCCTCGAGCACATCCAGTCCCGCGTCCCCTTCGTCTTCGGCGTGGTCCACCTGAAGGCGGGGAGTGACGAGCGCTCCGTGGCCGTCCGCTGGCAGCAGTACGAGATGCTGAAGCGCCTCTCCAAGGCCCTCGAGCGGCAGAACCTCATCCTCCTCGGGGACTTCAATACCACGGGCTACATCTCGAAGAACGAAGACTACGTCCGCTTCGAAGACTTCCTCAGCTCCTCCCGCCTCCGGGCGGCGACGGAGAACATCGCCTGCACGAACTACTGGCAGGGGACCCTGGGCGGGCCGGAGTTCCAGCCGTCCATCCTCGACCACGTGATCCTCCAGGACCGCCACGTCTCCCAGATCGAGATGGTGGGCGTGGCCGCACACTGCGCGAAACGCCAGTGCCGACCGTCCCTTCCGCAGGACCTCGGGGCGACCTTCCAATCCGTTTCGGACCACTGCCCGGTGAAGGTTTCTTTCAAGTAACTCTTCCTTTCCTTCATCCACTTCTGTTATCCTTGGGGGGACTAAAATCTCTCCAGGGACCTTCGCATGAATTTTTTATCACACAGAGTAGAGAAGCTGACCGAATCCGAAACTCTCGCCATGGCACGCCTGTGTACCGAGCTGAAGGAGAAGGGCCACGACGTGATCAACATGAGCCTCGGCGAACCGGACTTCCCGACGCCGGACTTCGTGAAGGCCGCGGCCAAGGAGTCCATCGACAAGAACTTCTCCTACTACACGCCCGTCCCTGGGTACAAGGAGCTCCTCGAGGCCATCTCGCAGAAGTTCAAGCGCGACAACAACCTAACCTACGCCCCGGCCCAGATCGTCGCCTCCACCGGGGCCAAGCAGTCCGTCATCAACGTCGTCATGGCCACTGTGAACCCCGGGGACGAGGTCATCCTCCCGGCGCCGTACGGGGTGAGCTACTCGGAGATGATCCTGCTCAACGAGGGCAAGGTGGTGACCATCGAGACCGACTACAAGTCCGACTTCAAGATCACGCCGGCCCAGCTCGAGAAGGCCATCACGCCGCGGACGAAGATGTTCCTCTTCTCCAACCCGAGTAACCCCACCGGCTCGATGTACACGGAGCCGGAGCTCCGGGCCCTGGGCGAGGTCTTCAAGAAGTACCCGCACGTGCTCATCGTCTCCGACGAGATCTACGAGTACATCACCTTCGACGAGAAGATGTTCTCCATCGGCTCGATCCCGGAGCTCGCCGGGAGGACGGTGACGGTGAACGGGATGTCCAAGGGCTACGCCATGACGGGCTGGCGCCTCGGCTACCTGGGCGCTCCGCTCGAGATCGCCAAGGCCTGCGTGAAGATCCAGGGCCAGTTCACCTCCGGGGCGAGTTCGATCTCCCAGCGCGCGGCCATCGCCGCGCTCAAGTCGGACAACGCGGCCGTGAAGCCGATGCAGGCCGCGTTCAAGAAACGCCGCGACCTCCTCATCAAGCTCATGAGCGACGTGCCTCACACCAAGATCAATAATCCAGGGGGAGCCTTCTACCTCTTTCCGGAAGTCTCGTACTACTACGGGAAGAAAGACGGTGAGACGGTCATCAAAGACGGGAAAGACTTGTGCATGTACATTTTGAACAAAGTCTACGTTGCCCTCACTCCCGGTGGAGCTTTTGGCGCACCAAATTATATCCGTCTGTCCTATGCCCTATCAGAGCAGCAGATTACTGAGGCTGTGGTGAGAATTAAAAGAGCTTTAGAACTTTTGAAATAACAGCAATTAATGATAATATTTAGGTCCTTCTGGCTCGCTGTATAAAGACGCGAAGTGAACACTTCGCTATCTTCATGCACGAATGGCCAGTCCCGGCTTATCATAGGAGAATTTATGAGAAATTTATTAATCTTCGCCCTCATCCTTAGCCCTAGCTTTGCCTTCTCCGCACCGGAGTGGAAAGTCATCGGCAGCACAACTGATTGCAACGAAACTCTGCAGATCATGGGGAAGGACGGTGAGAAATACGTGAAGGCCGTGAAGGGTGACAGCGAGACCAAGCTCGTGGCTAAAGACGGGGCCGCATTCGAAGAGAACAACGTGAAGACCACCGAGTTCGTCTCCGAAGCCGGAAGCGAAAACAAGATCACCTACGTCCACCCGGGGAAGGTCGACGGCAACCCGGC
>SXUH01000087.1 GCA_005791855.1 Bdellovibrionales bacterium | reverse complement strand
GACGAGCTCGTGCTTCGGGAACCGGCTGATGAGTTCGTGGTAGAACTGCGCGGACTTCTCGTAGTTCTTGAAGTGGAGCTCCTTCTCGCTGATGGCGAGGAGCTTCTCCGGCGTCCACTTGTAGATCTCGTAGTTCACAAGGTCCGAGGCCCGGGGCTGCGGGATGCTCGCGACCTTCCGGCCCGGCGTGGTCAGCTGGGCCGTGAGGTACCGGTGCTTGGATTCCATCTGGGAGATCTGGTACCGGAGGTCGGAGAGCTCCGCGCGCAGGAGCCGGTTCTCCACGGCGAGGGAGATGGCCCTCTTCTCGTACCGGAGCTGGTCGTTCCACTTGCTCAGCACGCGGGCGTCGAGGCCCCCGAACTTCCACAGCGAGAAGACGTAGCCGAAGGCGAGTAAGGAAAAGACGACAAAGATTTTCATGATCCATCCTCTAGGGTCAGACTAACTCCCCTATTCATCGGCGGAAAAACAGCGGGGCTTTAGCTAAAGAAATTCTGGAAGATGACGATAGGTAGTCCAGGAGCACATCTATGAACTTACGCGTACTTGGGTTAACCCTACTTCTCGGATCGACCACCGCCCTGGCCGTGGACCGGAAGCCCGCCGTCGAGGACTTCGTCGGGATCGAAGTCAACGAGCCCGCGGCCACGCCCCAGGGGACCGAACCCCTCTTCAACCTCGAGCACGACCTCAATAAGATGAACGAAGCCCAGGTGCGCGCGAGCCACAAGAAGGCGCCGGTGTTCCGCCCGGAGGCTCCGTCCATGGGCGTGAGCGGGTACCTCGTCGTCGTGGCCATCCTCGGGATGCCGATGGTGAGCAGCTTCCTGATCCTCAATCACCTGCGCCAGAAGGCGAAGGCCGAGAGCCACTCGAACATCGAGGTCCTCGAGAAGTACCGGAAGCAGAAGGAGCTCGCCAGGGCGAAGGACGAGCAGAAGAAGGCTTCCTAGAACCGGCTCCACTCCCCCTTCCCGAGGTAGCGCAGGATCCGCTGGACGTGGTGGTACTGGACCGCGATGTCCCGCGTGCCGTCGCCGTCGACGTCGTAGACGTTGACCACGTAGTCCCGCCGGAAGTACTGCTCGCGCTGGGCTTCCTTCTCGTGGAAGAAGTGCGGCCCCGGGGTGAGCTTCATGGTGGTGAAGTCGTTGTTCTCGTAGCTCAGGAGGAAGATCCGCGCCGTGGACTCGAACCTCCTCCCCTTCGTGTGTCCCTCGTCGAGGAAGAGGATCAGGGTCTTCACCTTCGGGGAGAGGGTCACGGCCTTGATCTTGTAGAGGGCGCTCTCGGCGCCCATGGCGAGGAGCTTTCCTTCGAAGAGCTTGCGCTCGGAGAAGTCCCGGATCTCGAGCCAGTCCACCCCGTCGCGCTTCTGGGGCTCGAGGGACTCGTCGAAGCCGTCGCCGTTGAGGTCGAACTTGTAGACGGTGCCTTTCACGTTGAACTGGGAGACCGGGACTTCCTTGGCGACGTCGGCTTCGGTCACCAGTTCGCCTTTGAAGATCTGCCGGTAGTACCGCTCGTCCTGCGCTCTGGCCGGAAGGCAGAGGAGTGCCATGAAAGATAAAATGAGGTATTGCTGCACCATGAGTTCATTGTAACTTAAATTTCTTTTTGTTAGTATTCAGGGCTCAAGGGGAAGGTTTTGCATGATAGTTTCACTCGGATTCATCCGTTCTAACAGCCAGGTCGTCGTCAGGGAACTCAACTGGAACCTCAACACCATCGAGAGCCGGGTCATCGACGTCACGGACCTTCCGGACCAGAACCTCCAGGGCCTCTTCATCCAGGACAACGAGCACTACAGCTCGCTGGTGAACCTCCTCGAGAAGGAGAAGGCCTTCTACCCCATCATCGACGCCAGGGCGGAGTCCCTGAGCCTCTCGGCCTTCGAAGGGCTGCCGGCCCAGCAGTTCCGGGACCAGTACCAGAAGATCCTGAACCGCTGGACCATCCACCAGAACTTCTCCTCCCTCGAGAACATCTGGCAGATCACCACCCACCTCCGGAACCTCTGGAAGAAGGACCGCCTGAGCTTCTTCGAAGAGCTCTGGTACTGGATGAAGCGCAACCTCGGGTCCACGGACCTCACCATCCTCTTCAACGACGTCGCCAAGACCGAGGAGAAGGACGAGAACAACGAGAGGAAGGAACGGCCGAAGCTCGTCCAGACGCTCCTCTCCGGCACCAAGAAGGGAAACTTCCACCAGGGGACCGCCAAGGAGAAGGAACTCATGCAGACCTACGTGGACAAGTTCCACGACGTCTTCGAAGTGACCGAGTTCAACGGGGCCAAGGGCCAGTTCGTGGCGACCGCGCAGATCGAGCGCAGTCCGATGATCTTCATGGCGAGGACCGTCCAGCTCAACCAGCTCCAGCGGACGCTGCTGGCGGCGCTGTTCAACGGGTTACAGCAGTAGCGACCTCAACTAAGATCGGTTAGGCTCGCCTCGCATCCTTCTTAAACCTCGGACAACGAACTTCCGATACGCCGACAGGTCACCAAGGACTTGCGTGG
>SXUH01000086.1 GCA_005791855.1 Bdellovibrionales bacterium | reverse complement strand
TGGCGGGCTTCCAGAGGACGAAGTCCGACGGGTGGTCCTTGCGGTTGTCGACCTCCACGCGGATCCCGTGCTGGAGCGACTCCAGGTCCTTCTTCGAGAGCCGGCCGTAGTCGGAGAACGCGGGCACGTGGAAGAAGACCTCGCCCTCCCGGACGTAGCCCTTCCCGCTCCGGATGATGTCTTCGATCATCTCGATGATCTCCGGCATGGTCTCCGAGACCTTCGGCGTGTGGGTCGCGGGCTCCATGCCCATGGCGTCCATGTCCGTCTGGCATTCCGTGACGAAGAGGGCCGAGTGGACGATGGGGTCGCGGTTAAGTTCCCGGGCCCTGTCGATGATCTTGTCGTCGACGTCGGTGTAGTTCCGGACGAAGGTCACCTCGTAGCCGAAGCACTTGAGGGCCCGGTGGAAGAGGTCGGCGACGATGAGGGCCCGGGCGTTCCCCACGTGGAGGAAGTCGTAGGTCGTGGGCCCGCAGGAGTAGAAGTTCACCTTCCCCTCGGTGAGAGTCTGGAAGGTTTCCTTCTTCCGGTTGAGATTGTTGTAGACCTTTAGCTCGCGTCGCATGCGTGTGCCTTATAAGTTTTTTAACTGGGTTAGTCTCTTCTTGATCACGGCCACCGGCGTGAGCGGGATGAGGAGCTTCAGGTCCGGCCCGTGGTCCTTCCCCGTGAGGGCCGCGCGCACGCCCATGAAGAGCGGCTTCCCCTTCACGCCCATCTCCTTCTTCAGGACCTCGGTCCAGCTCGTGAGCTGGGGCTCGCCGACGTACGCGGAGGTGAGGGCCGCGACCTGGGAGTCGATGTAGGAGATGATCTTCGGGGTGGTTTCCCACGAGAGGATGTCCTTCAGGGTTTCGCTCAGCTCGAGCGTCTCCGCCAGGATCATCTCGTCGACCATCTTCGGGAAGTCGGTGATGAAGTCCGCGTACTGCTTGATGACCTCCACCGCGCCGGCCTTCCACTCCGGAGACTGCGCCTTGAAGTAGGCGCTCTCCGGGAGCTCCTCGACGAGCTCGACGAGGCGAGCGGTGTCCAGCTTCTTGATGTGCTGGCCATTCACCCACTTGAGCTTCACCAGGTCGTAGATCGCCGGCGAGGTGCTGAAGCGATCGAGGTTGAAGACGTCCCTGAGGTCGCGCTTCTCGAAGATGTCCCGTTCCGCCGGGTGGGACCACCCGAGGAGGGTGAGGTAGTTGCAGAGAGCCTCCGGCAGGTAGTGGTCGGTCCGGTAGAGGTTCACCGAGGTCGCCCCGTGGCGCTTGGAGAGCTTCTGCCGGTCTTCTCCGATGAGGAGGGAGACGTGGGCGAACTCCGGGACCTTCGCCCCGAGGCCCATCGCCCCGAAAGCCTCGTAGATCATGAGCTGCCGGACGGTGTTCGAGAGGTGGTCCTCTCCGCGGATCACGTGGGTGATGTCCATGAGCACGTCGTCGACCACGCAGCAGTAGTTGTAGACCGGCAGGCCGTTGGTGCGGACGATGACGAAGTCCCCGACCATGTCCCTGGGGTAGACCACGCGGCCCTTCACCTTGTCGTTCAGGATGAATTCCTTCTTCGGAGCGCGGAAGCGGATGGCCCCCCGCTCTCCGGCGGCGACCTTCGCCGCGGCTTCCGCCCGGTGCTTCGGATCCTTCCACTTCCCTTCGTAGTGCGGGTCCCGGTTCTCCCGTTCCGCGGCCTCCTTCATCGCCTGGAGCTCTTCGTCGGTGCAGAAGTCCCAGTACGCGAGGTCCTTCTCGATGAGCAGCTTCGCGTACCTCATGTAGATCTCCGAGCGCTCGGACTGCCGGTAGGGAGCGTACTTCGGGTTCGGCCTGTCCGGGCCCTCGTCGTGGATGATCCCCAGCCACCGGAGGTCTTCGATCTGCAGCTGCTCGTACTCGGCCTTCGAGCGTTCCGTGTCCGTGTCTTCGATCCGGAGGATGAAGGTCCCCCCGACGGCCTTGGCGTAAAGGTAATTGTAGAGTGCGGTCCGGGCACCACCGATGTGAAGATAACCGGTCGGAGATGGTGCGAATCTAACACGAACGCTCATAATACTAACTCCTCATAAATTATGAGGAAACGATACACTCTGCGCTGGGGTTTGGAAATTTCTTATGGGTAGAGGGAATCGATTTTCTCTGAAATCGACCCCTCCGGAGCGCCGGAGGAGAGGGAGATTTCCTTCACGATGAGCTCCTTGCACTGGTCGAGCATCTTCCGTTCGCCGAAGGAAAGCTTTTTAGTCATCTTAAGCAAGAGGAGCTGCCGGAGGACGTCGGCGATCTCGAGGAGGGATCCGGTCTTCACCTTCAGGGTGTACTCGCGGTGCCGCCGGTTCCAGGTCGACATGTCGACCTTCACGTTCTTCTCTTCGAGGATCTTGAAGACGCCGTTGATCTCCGTGGTCGGGATCAGGGCGCGCACGCCCTCTTTGCTATCGACGGGAATCATCACCTTCATCCCGTTGGACACGACTCGGATGATGTAGAAGCTCTTGAGTTCGCCACCTAGCTCTTTTGTATCCACACTGCATATCTGGCCAACACCGTGGCCCGGACACACAACGTAATCACCTAGATTAAACATGGGAACTCCTCCAAAACTATGTATCAGAGGAAATATAACGCATGTTATTAGAAAGCTCTATGGCTTTGAATATTTTACCCTAATAAGAAAGGCCAAAACCGTGAAAAAATTACAGACTTTTGACCAAAAAAAAAGGCCCCGCCGAAGCGGGGCCCAAAGGCTTATCAGGCTCTTAGAAGAAGAGGGAGAACTGGAGGAACCGGAGCTCGAGGTTCTGAGTGTACTCGATGGTTGACCCAGTCGTAGAGTTTTCAGAATGGAGAGCGATTTCCGGAGTGTAAACTAAGTGGTTGATACCCCAGTTTTCAAGACTGATTCTCTTACCGAGAGCAAGGGTAGAAGAGATGACTTCATCGTCCGGAGTTGACCCTGCGCCGTATCGGTTGTACCAGGCCAGACCTCCGTAGAGGGACAGGTAGATACTGTTTCTCAGGTCGGCGGAGTGGTTGTAGATCGCTCCGATCTGCATTCCGTAGTTTTCAAAGTCACCCATGGCTGCTTCTGATCCTATGTTGTACATAACTCGAGCTCCGACCTGGATGCGTGGCATCTGTGGAAGGCTGTAGGCGTAGTTGAGATCCAGATCTACAACACTGTCATTGTCGGCTGATTCCCCTTTCGTCTTTGATCTATTGAATCCGAGAACACCCTGAAGTACCGAGTCCGCATTGAACTCGAACATGTGACGAGAACCGGTCGATGAGTCCATCGGAGATGAACCATCTTGAGCGACAGCATTGCCGATCATGAGAGAGGCCAGAAGAGCCAAAATTGTTTTCATAACAATCCCCTTTTGAAGTTAAGTTTCTATCGTAGAAACGGTTATTAGTTATCAAAGACTTCTATCAAAAACAGATTCGTCTACTCTTGAAAATAATAGCCAGATATCCATGTAAAGTCATGATTTTAAAGGGGTTCTCAAAAATTTCAGTAGATCAACTTGCAGCGCAAAATTTTAAGTGGAGTTTAAGGATAAGTTTAGATTCGTGACTGAGTTTCGATAAAGATAGGATGGAGTTTTGCATGTTCAGAAGTTTTATCTTGTAGAAAGACGAACTTTGCGTAAAGCAAAGTCCGTCTGGAGGTTCGTTGATTAGAATCGAGAAACGACTTCGTTTCTTTCGAAGAAGTAGGCGATCTCTCTTTCGGCGGACGACGCGGAGTCGGAACCGTGGACCGAGTTCTCACCGACGGAGCGAGCGTAGAGCTTTCTGATGGTGCCTTCCGCGGCGTTCGCCGGGTTGGTCGCACCCATGAGTTCGCGGTTCTTCGCGACGGCGTTTTCGCCTTCGAGGACCATGAGCATC
>SXUH01000009.1 GCA_005791855.1 Bdellovibrionales bacterium | reverse complement strand
GACGGCGTGAACGACGCTCCCGCGCTCAAGGTCGCCTCCATCGGCGTGGCCATGGGCAAGGGCGGGACCGAGGTCGCCCGGCAGGCCTCTTCCATGGTCCTCACCGATGACAACTTCGCCACCATCGTGGACGCGGTGGAGGAGGGCCGGGCGGTCAACGGGAACATCAAGCGGACCCTCCAGTACCTTCTCTCCACCAACCTCGCTGAGCTCCTCTTCATCCTGAGCTCCATCATCTGCGGCTGGCCCGTTCCGCTCCTGCCGGTGAACCTCCTGTGGCTCAACCTGGTCTCCGACGGGTTGCCGTCTCTCGCCCTCGCCGCGGAGAAGGTTCCGGCGCACTTCCTCTATGAGAACCGGAAGCCCTCGGGGAAGGATTTCTTCGACCGCTCCTTCTACCGGGAGCTCCTCCTGATCGCGGCCATCATCACGGCCATGAGCCTCGCGGTCTACCAGCACGCCCTCGGCGCCTTCGACCTCCTGACCGCGCGGAGCTTCGCCTTCACCTTCCTGGTCTACGCGGTCCTCCTGCGGTCCTTCTCCTGCCGGAGTGACCACAGGACGTTCTTCGAGATGAGGCCCAACGCCGCCCACCTCCTGAGCGTGGCCGTTCCCATCGGCCTGCAGTTCGCGATCCAGCGGAGCGACTTCCTGCTGGAGCTCTTCAAGATCCACGCCCTGTCCTTCCAACAAAACCTGCTTCTGCTGGCCCTGGGTGCGATCCCGGTGACGCTGGTCGAAGTGTACAAACTCTGGAGCCGACGATGAAAGTTTTTATCACCGACGCCCACGCCTTCGAGCGAGAGCACTTCTGCCGCGCCAACGAAGGGGCCGGGCACGATCTTAATTTCTACGAGGGCCGGTTGAACGCCAACTCGGCCGCCATGGCCCAGGGCTACCCGTGCGTCTGTCCCTTCGTGAACGATTCGCTGAACGCCGAGGTCCTCACCACCCTCGCGGGGAACGGGACCCGGCTCCTCGCCCTGCGATCGGCGGGGTTCAACCACGTGGACCTTCCCACGGCGAAGGCCCTGGGCCTCACCGTCGTCCGGGTGCCGGAGTACTCGCCGTACTCGGTCGCCGAGCACGCCATGGCGCTGGTCCTCACCCTCAACCGGAAGATCCACAGGGCCTACAACCGCGTGCGGGAGGGGAACTTCTCTCTGGAAGGGCTGGTGGGCTTCGACCTCCACGGGAAGAAGGTCGGGGTCGTGGGAACCGGGAAGATCGGCTCCGCCTTCATCCGCATCGCCCGGGGCTTCGGGTGCGAGGTCTGCGCCTACGACCTCCACCCGGACGAGGCCTTCGCCGCCCAGGCGGGGTTCCGCTACTGCGGCCTCGACGAACTCCTCTCGAGCTGCGACGTCATCAGTCTCCACGTCCCGCTCAAGGCCGAGACCCGGCACCTCATCGGCGAAGCGGCCCTCGCCAAGATGAAGCCCGGGGTGATGCTCATCAACACCAGCCGCGGGGGCCTCATCGACACCCGGGCCCTCATCGGCGCCCTGAAGTCGGGGAAGCTCGGGGCCGCGGGCCTTGACGTGTACGAAGAAGAAGAGAAGTACTTCTTCCAGGACCTCTCCGGGAAGGTCCTGAGCGACGACGTCTTGCTTCGCCTGATGACCTTCCCGAACGTGGTGCTCACGAGCCACCAGGGCTTCCTCACCAGGGAGGCCCTCACCAAGATCGCCGAGACCACGCTGCGGAACATCTCGGACTTCGAAAAGGGCCAGCCCCTGCCCAACGAGGTGAGGTAGGGGCCCGGCAGCGGGGTGAGGAGAATCCTCTTGGGGGATGATTTTTGTCAGGTTCTTCCGGTGGTCGAACGCCTACTGTTGTCCCACTAACCAACAGGAGGTTCTATGAAATCATCGCTCATCGTCACCGGACTACTACTCTTCAGCAAGCTTGCTTCCGCCTCACAGGTGGTCCTCTCTCCCCTGGACCACCTCTACGTCCCCGCCGGGTACGATAGCAACGACGCCGTGGAGGTGGTGGTCACGGGGGCCTTCCCGAACCCGTGCTACTCCCGCAACCAGGTCGAAGTGCGGGTCAAGGATGCCCTCATCGACATCCGGGTGACGTCGCTGGCGCCGGCGAGCGGGCCCAAGAGTGCGAGCATCGTCTGTCCCCAGATGATCGTTCCCTTTAAGGAGGTCGTCTCCATCGGGAACCTCCAGGGCGGTAAGTACCTGGTGCGCGTCAATGCCCAGGGAAGGAACAAGCTCCTCGACACCCTCACCGTTGCGGAGGCGTCCTCCTCCGCCATCGACGACCACGTCTACAGTGCCATCGAATGGGTCGAGCAGAAGGGGGCCAACCAGTTCGTCCTCCACGGCGTCCGGTACAGTCCCTGCTTCGAGCTCGCGGACATCAAAGCGGTGAGTAACGGGAAGGACACCGTCTCGCTGCTCCCGATCATGCGGCAGGTCTCCGACTTCTGTCCGATGAAGGGGATGCCGGTGAGCTACCCGGTGCGGTTGGACTTCTCGTCGCTGAAGACCAGAAGGCCCCTGCTCCACGTGCGGACCCTCGACGGGAAGTCGGTTAACTCCATCGTCAACTTCGGATCGAGATGAACGTCGCAATTCTCATCTCCCTCCTGATCACAAGTGCCAGGGGATCCGGACTTTGCCTTCCGGGTTCCCTGGAACTGACCCAGGCCCCGGCCCAGAACACACGGGCCATCGAGGCCCTGGCGCTCGACCTGCAGAGGGCCATCAACCAGAGGCTCCTCCGGGGACTCGAGCTCGTGATCCGGCTCGAGGCCCTGGACCCGAGGGTGAACGCGGAACTCTCCCGGCAGGACTAGAGGCTCGTCGCCCAGGTCTTCGGGGGGCTGCTCCGCCACCCGCGGATGGATGCGACGGCCTTCTACCACGGGGCCCTTGCCCTCTCCCGGATCTACGCCGAGGTCCTGGGCCAGAGCGAGCCGAGCTACGGTTCCTTCGACGGAAGCCGGGTGGAGCGCACCAACTTCGGCTACCCGGGGGCCCAGTGCCGGCTCCAGTCCATCGTCGCAGGTTGGAACCGGGGGCCGAGGCCCTCGTGCTAGTACCGGGACTGACGTAGGTCATGGTTTCGTTCTCGGAGTCCGAGTAAACTCCTCACATAACGGAGGACCTATGAACAATCGACTGCGCTCCTACGAGAAGGCCTGGTTCCTCATCGGCCTCGGCGTCCTGGGGCTCTTCCTCTTCAGCCCCCGGGACTCCTGGTTCGTCTTCTTCCTCATCCCCCTCGTGGCCTGGTTCCTGGTGTACGCCTCCCGGCACCCGCTCTTCGCACCGGTCCGGAGGAAGCCCCGGACCCTGACGAAGATCATCTTTTGGAAGAAGAAGGGTCATGTAGTCCTCGCCGTCCCCTGCGATAAGATAGAAGAATAAAAGGAGTCCCCATGAGACTAGCAAAGAAGGCCATCGTGGCCGTAGAAATTTCTAACCACCTGCCGGAGCTGTTGCGGGAGCTGCGGGAGATGGACTTCCTCGCCCACAGCGAGATCCAGTTCGTCCACGTCTTCAACACGGTCACCTATTCCTTCGGCCTCGGGGAGTTCCCCCTGGTCTACCCGGTGGAGAGCGACCGGAAGACCATCGAGCGCTCGGGGATCGAGCTCTTGGCCCAGGTCACGGAGAAGGTCCTCCCGAGGAACTTCGCCGGGAAGGCCAGCTACCGGATCCTCTTCAACGACGATCCGAAGTGGCGGTTCGCGAACCACGTCAAGGAGGAGAAGGCCGACCTCGTGATCATCCCGACGAGGAGCAAGCACGGGCTCTTCGACAGCTCCTTCGCCCAGTACGTGAACAAGCACACCGACTGCAACCTCATCCTCCTCAAGCACAAGGACTAAAGGACGAACCATGCAAACCTCAAACGACCACGGCCTGTCCGTCACCGACCTCGAAGTCATGCGCCTGGGCCTCCTGGACCGGATCAAGCGACTGGAGTCCGACCTCCGGGCCCCGCTCGAAGCGGACTCGAGCGAGCAGGCGGGCCAGCTCAGTAACCAGATGATCCTCCGGCGGCTCCTCGAGATCGAACGCAGTAACCTCATTAAAGTGAACTTCGAGATCGAGAAGAAGAAAGCGGGAGCGGAGTAGGTGAGGGCGCAGGTGATCTTCGCCCTCGGACTGGCCCTGCCGCTGGCGGTGGCCGCGCACCCGACCCGGACCACCGGCGTCCTCCCCCTGCAGAAGCGGTTCGAGACCACGAGCTCGGTGGAGGCGATGGCCTCGGACCGGGCCCAGCGGCTCATCGGCCACGCCTCCCTGGCCAACATGGCCATCGACTTCCGGTTGAAGGATTCGGCCCTCCAGCACCTCGGATCCGCGAGCGCCGAAGCCGCCGGTTTCCTGGGAGCGAAGGGGACCGTCACCGGCGAGCTCCAGGGCGTGAACCTCGGGAAGGTCACCTACGACGTCGGGAGCGCCGACCGGGACCTCTACGTACCGGTCTGGCAGAGCGATGCCGTGCGGGAGGAGTTCGTCGACCACTCCCAGGGCCTCGGGAAGAAGGTCTCCATCCAGAGTTCTTCCGTGATCCAGACGACGGTCAACCTCAACATGAAGACCACCCTGGCGGGTCTCGCCCGCGCCAAGGATCTCCTTGCGAAGAACGACTACGCCGGCGCGCAGGGGACCATCCAGGAGCTCATGAAGCAGGTCCTCGTCTCCGAGAACCAGATCAGCGACCCCGTGCTTGCGGTGTGGAGTAACCTCGCCCTCGCGCAGGAGTTCATCGACAAGCGCGAGTTCAAGAGCGCTCGGTTCACCTTGAAGAAGGCCCGGGCGGCGCTCGTGGACCTGGAGAGGGCCAAGGTCCTGACCAAGGACGAGGACGAGGCCCAGGAGCTCGGCGACGAGATCGAAGCCCTCACCAAGACCCTCGACGAGAAGTCCCCGGGTCTATTCCTGAGGGCTAAACTCAAGACCAGGGACTGGATCTCCAGAGTGAAGAAGTGGATCTAGCCGCGCCCGGCGTAGAAACTTATGGCGGCGGATCTGGTCAAAGCAAGAATCCTTTCCTATCCTATAGGTCCCGCGTGGGGAAGGTAGAACCCTCGGGATCGGCGCAGCCTATGGACCAGATGACATTCAGGGCCCTCTTCGAACACTCCTCCCTCGGGATCATCATCTCCAACGAGGAAGGGACGATTCTCAAGACCAACCCCTACGCCTCGAAGATCTTCGGGTACGACGAAGGCGAGCTCCTCGGCAAGGAAGTCGAGGTCCTCATCCCGCCGAAGCTCCGAGACCGGCACGTCACCTACCGGCACGACTACATCAAGGATCCCAAGCCCCGGGCCATGGGAAGTAGCCTGAACCTCCAGGCGGTGAAGAAGGACGGATCTGCGTTCCCGGTGGAGGTCAGCCTGACCTTCTTCCGGGCGGACGGGATGCTGCAGATCGTGAGCTTCGTCAACGACATCACCGAGAGGAAGCGCGCGGAGACGGCCCTCCTGCGGCTCACCGAAGATCTGGAGTCCAAGGTCAACGAAAGGACCAAGGAACTCTCGGACGCGCTCCGGGAGCTGAGCCTCACCAACCAGGGCCTGAACCAGGAGATGGCCCAGCGGAAGAAGGTCGAGGCCCAGATCCGCGGGATGCTCGAGAAGGAGAAGGAGCTCAACGAGCTGAAGTCCCGGTTCGTCTCCATGGCGTCCCACGAGTTCCGCACCCCTCTGGGCGGGATCCTCTCCTCCGCCGCCCTCATCGCGAAGTACCCGAAGACCGAGGACGAGCCTAAGCGGGAGAAGCACGTCCAGAACATCAAGAAGTCGGTCCGGAACCTCACCAACATCCTCAACGACTTCCTCTCCCTGGACAAGCTCGAGCAGGGGAAGGTGGCCTCCACTCCGGTGCAGTTCAACTTCACCCGGCTCGTCGACGACCTCGCGGAGGAGTTCCGGGACACGAGCGCGAAGCACGTGATCGAAGTGCTCCACCAGGGTCCGGAGCTCGCGATGTTCCAGGACAAGGAGATGCTCCGGAACCTCGTGACCAACCTCGTCTCCAACGCCCTCAAGTACTCCCCGGAGGGCTCCACCGTCACCATCCGCACCGCTGCCCGGGGCGGGGACATCGTCCTCGAGGTCGAGGACCGCGGGATCGGCATCCCCCCGGAGGACCAGAAGCACCTCTTCGAGCGCTTCTTCCGGGCGAAGAACGTCACTAACGTCCAGGGCACGGGCCTGGGCCTCAACATCGTCAAGCGCTACCTCGACCTCCTCGGAGGTCGGATCGAATTCAAGAGCGAACCTAACCAGGGGACCACCTTCACGGTGACCCTGCCTTCGGAGAAGAAATGAAGAAGATCCTCATCATCGAAGACGACACCATCATGCGCGAGAACATTGCGGAGATCCTCGAGCTCGCCCACTACCACGTGTCCACCGCGCCCAACGGCAGGGCTGGGAGCGCCCTGGCCAAGGAGCACAGGCCCGACCTCATCATCTGCGACATCATGATGCCCGAGCTCGACGGCTACGGCGTGCTCCACGTGCTCTCGAAGGACCCGAAGACGGCTTCGATCCCGTTCATCTTCCTCACGGCCAAGGCCGAGAAGAGCGAGATCCGCCGGGGCATGGAGCTCGGGGCCGACGACTACCTCACCAAGCCCTTCGAGGACACGGAGCTCCTGAACGCCATCGAGTCCCGGTTGAAGAAGGCGGAGGCCCTCCGGAAGGAGTTCTCCCGGGACCTCGCGGGCCTGTCCACCTTCCTCGACGAGGCCAGCGGGCTGCAGGAGCTCAAGGACCTCTCGAAGGCGAGGGGCGTGTCCCGCTACAAGAAGAAGGAGGTGATCTTCCACGTCGGGGATACCCCGCACTACCTCTACTTCCTCTCCAAGGGCAGTGTGAAGACCTACAAGACCCACGACGACGGGAAGGAACTCATCACCGACGTCCTCAGGCCCGGGGACTTCTTCGGTCACGTCGCCCTCTTCGAAGCGCGGCCCTACACCGACTCGGCCCTGGTACTGGAGGAGAGCGAGATCTGCAAGATCCCGAAGGAGGACTTCCTCGCCCTGGTCCACCGGAACCGGGACGTGGCCCGGCAGTTCATCAAGATCCTCTCAAACCAGGTGGAGGAACAGGAGAAGCACCTCCTCCGGCTCGCCTACGATACCGTGAGGAAGCGGACGGCGGAGGCCCTGCTTGGCCTCTACCATAAAAAGGACAAGGACCCGGCCCTGCGGATCACCCGGGACGACCTCGCGGACCTGGTCGGCACGGCCACGGAAACGGTGATCCGGTGCCTGAGCGAGTTCAAGGAAGACGGCTTCGTTGAGGTCAAAGGCCGGGAGATCCTCATCCAGAACCCACGGGGGCTTGAGAAGATCCAGTGACCCTCTACGGGACCAGGGTCCCCAGGGCCTTCGGGAAGAGGACATTGTTCTCGAGGTTGATGTGTTCCATCAGCTCGAGCTCTAGCTCCTCGAGCCCCTTGTAGAGCGCTCGCCAGGTGACACAGGCACCGTCAGGGACGGTGAAGTTCGCGGTCAATCCCCGGAGCGCGCGGAGGTTCCTCCCGTGCGCTTCGTGGTCCTCCTCCATGCAGGAGATCGGGATCCGCAGCACGGAGGTGTGGCCCGCGCTGATCAGCGGGAAGAGGACCTCCTCCTCCTTCTTCATGTGGGTCTCCATCTCCTTGTGGAAGGCCTCAAGGAAGGTCGACAGGCCCTCTGGCAGGTGCGGGGAGTGGTGGTGCGCCTTCTCCACCTTGAGGGCGAGGGCGATGAGTTCGGGGAAGCGCCGCCGGAGGTCCTGGTGGTAGCGGGTTTCGATGTAGCTCGTGATCCCCCGGGCGTTCTGCGGGGCCCGGGGCGGTTCTTCCTGCAGGGCCTCGAGCTTCTCCCGGACCTCGGAGAGGGGGATGCCTTTCTCCGCGCAGGCCTCCTTCAGGGAGAGCTTGCCTCCGCAGCAGAAGTCCAGGTCGTAGTGGCGGAAGACGCCGCTCGCCTTGGGAAGGGTCACGGCGATCGCTCCTATGCTCGTGTCGTCTAGTAGTTTCATGGGTACCTTCTTTACTTCTTGCATGTTTTTCTCTCTCCCCATCATCGGCGCAACCTCGCGCGGAAACCATGACCCTGCCCGGGCGGGAACGCTGAGCTTTATCAGGTTTCGGTGCCCCGGCGGTCCGCTCCAGTATCCCTCAGGTAGATCACGGAAAAACATGACCTGGATCATGTTTGGAAACCCCGATCGTCCTTAAGATACAAGCAGTGAACCAAGCAACTTAGGTACGCCATGCTCAACTGCGCTCATTGTGACGAAGCCGCCTTCTCGGCGGTCTACAACCCGGGGGACGGGGACCGGAAGAATCCGTTCTGCTGCTACGGGTGCATGGCCGTCTTCAACGCCATCCACGAGAAGGGTCTCTCTTCCTACTACGAGATCAAGAACCAGTCGGCGGTCTACAAGCGGCGCTCCCCGGTGGAGCTCCGGAACACCCAGTACCTGTTCCTCGACGAGGGCCAGTTCCAGAAAGAATACTGCTCCAGCGAGGGCCCGGGTCTGCGGGTGCTGGAGTTCTACCTCGAAGGGATCCACTGCCTGGCCTGCCTGTGGCTGATCGAGAAGCTCCCGGAGCTGGTCCCCGGTGTGGAGTCGGCCAAGCTCAGCCTCGAGCGGTCGGTGGTCCGGGTGGTCCTGCGAGACGAGGGGAGGTTCTCCACCGTCGCCCGCGAGCTCGACGACCTCGGCTACCGGCCCCATCCGCTCAAGTTCAACGAGGACACCCGACGGCTCAAGCAAAAGGAGGAGAGGACCTCGCTCCTGCGGATCGGGATCGCCGGGGCCGCGGCCGGGAACATCATGATCTACGCGGTCTCCCTCTACGGCGGAGCGACCCCGGAGTACGCCGGATTCTTCAACCTCCTGACCGTCCTCTTCGCCGTCCCGGTCCTGACCTACTGTGCGTTTCCTCTCTACCAGAACGCCTGGAACGCCCTCCGGCAGCGGACCCTCTCCATCGACATTCCGATCTCCCTCTCGCTCCTCATGGGCGGGATCCTGGGGGCCCACAACTTATTCACCGGCGTCCCGGATAACTACTTCGATTCCCTCACCACCCTGGTCTTCCTGCTGCTACTCTCCCGCTACTTCCTGCAGAAGATCCAGGAGAAGGGTCTCTCCGCGCAGGATCTGCACTTCTTCTACCAGACCGAGAGCGTCCTGCGCGCCGAGGACGAAGCCCCCGGGAGCTTTGCTCCGGTGCATCCGCAGTTCCTCAAGCCCCGGGACATTATAAAGATCGGGCCCGGGGACTTCTTCCCCGCGGACGGGGTCATCCTCTCCGGTACCTCCAGCGTGAACAATTCTCTTCTCACCGGCGAGTCCGCTCCGCTCAAGGTACGGACCGGAGAGAAGGTCTACTCCGGGACGCAGAACCTAGGCCACGAACTCGTGGTGCGAGTGCTGGAGGTGAGCTCCGGGACCCGCCTCGGGAAGATCCTCCGGAGTGTGGAGAACGGCTGGGCCTCGAGCGCGCCCATCGTGAACCTCACCAACCGCGTCTCGAAGTACTTCACCCTCACGGTCATCTTCCTCTCCGTCGTCTTATTCTTCCACCACCTGCAAACCGCTTCCGTCGCCGAGGCGCTCGAGCGGGCCCTGACTCTGCTGATCGTCACCTGCCCGTGCGCCCTGGCCCTGGCCACACCGATCACCTTCACCCGCGCCCTGACCCGGGCAGCAAAGAACGGCGTCATCATCAAGACCGACGACGTGATCGAAGAGG
>SXUH01000085.1 GCA_005791855.1 Bdellovibrionales bacterium | reverse complement strand
CGGGGCCTGCTCCACCGCGGGAAGCTCGACGGGAACAAGGAGCTCGTGAGCTTCTGCGAAGCCCTCGAAGACGTCTGCATCAAGACGGTGGAAGAAGGGAAGATGACCAAGGACCTCGCGGCCTGCATCCACGGCGACAAGGTGGGGAGTGACAAGTACCTCACCACCGAAGCCTTCCTCGAGGCCCTCAACGCCAACCTCCAGAAGTGGTTAAACAAGTAGGAACCTCGGGCCCTCTTCGGAGGGCCTTTTTTTTGGAAGTCGCATGCCCGAGTTCATAAAGAAGATTCAGAACCAGGAGGCCCTCGCGGCCATCGACCTGGGCTCCAACGCCCTCCGGGCCGTCATCGTCCGCCGGAGCGACAAGGACGTCGAGGTGGTGCGGAACATCCGCGAACCCCTCCGCCTCGGGGAGGACGTGTTCAAGACGGGCGAGATCTCCGAGCAGAAGATGGAGATCACCGAGGAGGCCTTCGTCAACCTCCTGCACGCCTTCACCGAGTTCAACGTGACCAAGGTCAAGGCCGTCGCCACCTCGGCCATGCGGGACTCGAGAAACGGCAAGGTCCTCTCCGACCGGATCCTCGCCTCCACCGGCATCAGCATCAAGACCATCCGCGGGAAGGAGGAGGCTAAGCTCATCCTCGGCGCGGTCAAGGGCCAGATCCCGCTGAAGAAGAAGACCGCCCTGCTCATGGACATCGGCGGGGGCAGCACCGAGCTCACCATCGTGAAGAACGAGAAGATCAAGGGCGTGCACAGCTTCAACATCGGAACGGTGCGACTCCTGGAGTACAAGAACCAGGACGAGCTCGAGAACCGGCTCAACAAGGAAGTCCGCAAGATGCTCGAGTTCATCGAGGCGAACCTGGGGTCGAAGAAGCCCTCCCTCTTCATCGGCACCGGCGGCAACCTCCGGCGGATCGGGAAGATCCGGAAGAAGATGCTCGGCAAGACCTCCTCGGAGGAGGCGCTCATCGGGGAGGTCGGTCACATGAAGGAGACGATCCTCAGCATGTCCTACGTGGACCGGATCCGGCGGCTCGAGCTCGACCAGAACCGCGCGGACGTGATCCTGCCGGCGATCCTCCTCACCTACATCCTGATGAAGGAACTCAAGCTTAAGAAGATCAACCTGCCGAAGGTCGGGCTCAAGGAAGGCCTCATCGTTTCGATGTTGCCGGAGCCGCCGAGAAACTTTATCCTTAAAGACTAGGGAGACACCATGCGACCGTTGCTACTCTTCATCCTCCTCCTCTTGCCGCCGACGCTTGAGATCGACGCTTCCGGGATGATGCCGCTCGCCTGCTGCACCTGCGGTGACGTGTGCATGAAGACGGACCCGTTCCAGACCCTCACCTACTGCGCGGAAGGCGGGTACGGGAGAGACATGGACGGAAACCCGATGCCCTGCCCGGAGGTCGACTACTACAGCTGCATGTGCGCGCCGGTCGAGCCGCTGTTCTAGCGGAGACTAGTCCCGGAGCACGAGCTCGAGGTTCGGAAGACAGCTCTCCGGCCCCTTGGTGTAGTCGTGGACGTCGTTTCCGACGTAGCCGATGGTGATGTGCGGAGAATAGACTTCCGGTCGGAAGACCAGGGGAACCTGTTTCTTAAGGGCCCGGGCCTTCGCCTCGGCGTAGAGGTCGGTCCGGAGGTTGAAGAGGGTCGGAGACTTGACGACGAGGTAGAAGACCTGGTTCAGGCTATCCATGCTCTTGCGGTACCCGACGCAGAGGAGGCCGAAGGGGATGTTCTGGATGTGCTTGCCGTAGTGGCCGATGATCTCGTCGATGGTGAAGACCTTCTTCATGGCATCCTTGAACTCCGGCGGAGTGAGGATGGTGATGTGGGACTCTTTCCGGTCCTCGAGGTTCACCTGGTAGATGGAGTTGAGCTGCGGGATCAGGGCCTTCACCGCCGCGTGGTTGACGTTCATGATGAGCGCGCCGTCCTCTTTGTACTGGGTCGAGAAGGGCATCTTCTTGAAGATTTCCTTACTGATGAACACCTTCGGCACGGCCGCGTGGACAGAGGAGAGGGCGAGGACGAAGCATAAGAGGATTAGTTTTTTCATGCAGGATTTCTACCCCTGCTGCGGAAAAGCGTCAATCCCGGGGGAGGAGTTATGTAATTTGTTTAACGAATTTAGGGCTGATTAAGAGTTCCATCTGGAACCCGTCCCACATCCCCCCTTCCAGCACGCAGATCCCGCCCTTTTTTATCTTCATGAAATCATGTTCCGGGTGCAGGGCCAGGAGTGCCGCGATCACCTTCGTGAGGTGGGGGTCGTGGCCCACGAACGCGTAGCATCCGTCGTTTGGTAAAAAGGATATGTACTCGACCAGGTGCTTGGGGTCATCGAGGATGTGGAGATCCCCCATCATCTCCAGGTCGGCTTCCTGGTAGTGCTGCCAAAAAATTTCAGCCGTTTGGACGGCCCGGGCCAGGGGCGAGGAGAAGATCACGTCGATGGAGGGCTGGGCCAGCTTGAAGTACTTCAGGGTATGGCCTAGCTTCCGGATCCCCTCCTCCGTGAGGGAGCGTTCGAAGTCCATCTCCTGGTCCAGGGAGAAGTGCCCGTGGGCGATGGCGTGTCTAAGAAAAATTAATCTCATGGGTTCTGGGCCTTTTCCTTCTGGATGGTTCTGGTCATGAGCTCGTGGTGCGTGCCGTGCTCCGGGGTCCCCTCCTCGGGAACGCGCTGGACGTAGGACCCGTCGTTCTGGAGCAACCAGGCCTGGCGGTTATCCTTGAGCATGACCTCGACGCACTCCCAGAGATTTTCCTTCAGCCGGGGGTCGTGGATCTGGGAGATGAGCTCCACCCGGTTGTGGAGGTTCCGGTGCATCCAGTCCGCGGAGCCGATCATGAAGACGCCGTCGAGGACGTTCTCCGCTCCACTCGCGAAGTAGAAGAGCCGGGAGTGCTCGAGGAAGCGGCCGATGATGGAGATGACCTCGATGTTCTCCGAGAGGCCCTTGATCCCGGGCTTGAGGCAGCAGAAGCCCCGGACGATGAGGGTCACCTTCACGCCCACCGCACTCGCCATGTAGAGGGCCTCGGTGATCACCTCGTCTTCCAGGGAGTTCATCTTGGCGATGATCCGCGCGGGCCTGCCCTCCTTCTTGTTCTTCGTCTCCTGCTGGATCCGCGCCATGAAGGAGGACTTCATGTTAATCGGCGCCACGAGGATCTCGTTGTAGTCGGTCTTGAGCGAGCTGCCGGTGAGGTAGTTGAAGACCTCCGCCACCTCTTCGCAGATCTTCTTGTTGCACGTGAGGAGCCCGAGGTCGGTGTAGAGCGAGGAGGTCTGCGAGTGGTAGTTCCCGGTGCCGATGTGGGCGTAGCTCAGGATCTCCCCGTCGTGCTCCTGGCGGATGACGAGGGTGGTCTTGGTGTGGGTCTTGAGGCCCAGGATCCCGTAGACCACGTGCACGCCCGCGTCCTCGAGCTTCTGGGCCCAGAGAATGTTCCGCTGTTCGTCGAAGCGCGCCTTGAGCTCCACCAGGCACACCACCTGCTTGCCCTTCTCCGCCGCCTTGATGAGGTTCCGGATGAAGGGCGAGTTGTCCCCCGTCCGGTAGAGGGTCATCTTGATGGTGAGGACGTGGGGGTCGTCGGCCGCGGAGGCGACGAACTTCTCCACCGTCCCGGAGAAGCTCTCGTAGGGGTGGTGGATGAGGACGTCGCCCTGGCGGATGAGGGTGAAGATGTTGCTGCTCTCGGCGAAGGCCTTCGGGATCACCGGGAGCCACGGCTTGAACTTGAGCTCCGGCAGGTCGAGGTCCACGATGATCTTCAGGATGGAGAAGTCCAGCGGGAAGTCCATCTCGTAGATGTCCTCGTCGAGGATCTCGAGGGAGTCCTTGAGGAAGCTCGTCATGCTCGGGTCCGTGGACTTGTGGATCTCGAGGCGCACGCACTCGGCGAGCCGGCGCTCCTTGATCCCCTCCTCGACGAGGATGAGGAGGTCCTGGGCCTCGTCCTCCCGGTGGTCCACGTCCGCGTTCCGGGAGACCCGGAAGGGCACGGTCTGCTCGATGAGCATCCCCGGGTAGAGCATGGAGAGGTTCGAGCGCACGAGGGTGACCGTGGTGACGAAGCGGAACTTCTTCTCCCCGTCCTGCCGCGGGAGCTGGATGAGGCCCGGGATGAACTCCGGGATCTTCACCCGGGAGAAGAGCACCGTATCGGTCTGCGGGTTCTTCAGGATCATGCCCAGGGAGTAGGAGAGGTTCGAGATGAACGGGAACGGGTGCCCGGGGTCCACGGAGAGCGGAGTCAGCACCGGGAAGATCTTCCGCCTGAAGAACCCGGCGAGGTACTCCTGGTCCTCGAGGCCCAGGTCCTCGTAGTCGTAGATGAAGATGTTGCTGCGTTCGAGCTCGGCGACGAGCGCGAGGTAGATGGACCGCTGGCGGTCGAGGTCCTCGTTGATGTGCTTCCGGATGGCGCTCATCTGCTCCTCGGAGGACAGGCCGTCGACGGACCGGTGGGCGTGGCCCGAGTGGATCAGGTGCTTCAGGTACCCGATCCGCTTCATCACGAACTCGTCGAGGTTCGACGAGAAGATCACCAGGAACCGGAGCCGCTCGAGGAGCGGGTTGCGCTT
>SXUH01000084.1 GCA_005791855.1 Bdellovibrionales bacterium | reverse complement strand
GTCCCGGAGGAGCTCGGAGAGAGCCTCCGCGTGGCGAGCGGACATGTTGAAGTTCCTGATCACGAGGTACTCGACGGTGAGAATCTCCCGCGGGCCCCGGACCTCGTCGAGGGCCCGCAGCACCTCCGCGAGAGGAAAGCGCTCGTTCACCGGGATGAGCTCGCTCCTCTGGTCGTCGAAGGGGGAGTGGAGGGAGAGGGCGAGGTTGATCTTCGGGAAGTCCTTGAGCCTGCGCAGCCCCGGAAGGAAGCCCACCGTCGAGAGGGTCATCTGCCGGCGCCCGAGGTCCAGGAGACCCCGGTCGCCGAAGATCTCCACGGCCCGGAGGACCTCGTCGACGTTGTGCAGAGGTTCGCCCTGGCCCATGAACACCAGGCTCGGCTTGAGCGCGCGCGGATCTCTTTCCCGGAGCCAGCGGTAGGCGAGGAGGTACTGGCCCACGATCTCGTGGGAGCGGAGGTTTCGCTTGAGCCCCTGGGTGCCGGTGTAGCAGAAGCTGCAGTTCATGGCACAGCCCACCTGGGTCGAAAGGCAGACGGTGAACCTCTTCCGGAAGGGGATGAGGACCGTCTCGACCTCGAGGCCGTCCTTGAACCGCACCTGGAACTTCACCGTCCCGTCCTGCGCCTCGAGGAGCTTCGAGATGGAGGGGAGGTCCAGGTCGTACTTCGAAAGGAACGATCCGAGGAAGCTCTTTGACACGTGGTCGTCCCAGATCCGCTGATCCTTGTACAACCCGTCCAGGAGAAACGGAAGGAGGTTCGGCGAGCGGCCTTCCGCCTGGACCAGCTGCTTCCAGTCGGGGGTGGTGAGTGAATACGCTGAAACGGTTTCCATGTCTTTTCCGGCCTTGCAGAATACCTAAAGGGATGCGATAGTATATCCATGAAAAAAATGAATGTCTCTATCCTCTGGGTGCTCCTGGTACTACCAGGTTGCTCGTTCCTTGTAAAAAGGAAGCCTTCGCCGATCGCGAAAAAACCAGAGACTAAGTCGGTTTCTCCGAAGAAGCCCACCGCGGAGGTGAAGCGGCCCGGGCCGGCGAGCGGGGTCCCGCCGGCGACCTTCGCGGGGCCGACCTTCGGGTCCACTGCCATCTGGCAGCTCCTGACTCCGGAGAAGGTCCAGATCACGCTCAACAATCCGGAGTCCCTGAGCGAGATCCGCGCGGACCTCGAGAAGGGGTACAACCAGCGCGTCCTCGCCGAGGGCCACTGGCAGATCGTGAAGATCGAGGTGAACGGCTTCCTCTACTCGGTGAGGCCCGGGACCTCCGCCTTCGGGTTCACGGTGAAGGATAACGCGAACACCTACGGCGGGACCATCGTCATCCAGTGCCCGGAGGTAGGAACCGCACACAAAGACGACCTCAAAAAGATGCGCTTCTTCAACCGCTACGAATTCGCCATGAACAACCTCCGCTGCGGGATGATCGTCGGAAACGACTTCGATAACGTCAAAAAAGCTCTAAAAAAAGACAAGGAATTCAAAGACTTGAAGGTCACTTTAGGGTTTTAGCACGAAAATCTTGGCACCCGAAAAAGTGCCTGCTTTTCGTGGTTGGCACCGGCCGCGCAAGCTTTCATAACTTTTGTAGTTAAGCAAATAAGTCAAATAATCCGTTGATAAAAATTTTTAACGGCGTAGAATGGGTCTTGTCAGTTAAAAAAAATTTCCTTTTTTTCTTCGATTTTGTTGTTGGACGTTATCTCAGGTTGCACGTAAGTTGTTGCCAAAATCGAGAAGAACCGCACAGGCACCTGCCTCCGCGCTCCTTTAGGAGTTAGCCATGTTACCCCTTTCAAAGCTTGGACATTTATGTCTCTTGCTCGCTTTGTGCTCAGGTCTCACGGCCTGTAACAAAGACGAATTCTACGAAAAGGAATTCCTAGAAAGTCCGTACAACGACCCGACAGTTGGAACTGTGAACGGGTCAAGCCAGGGAGGCTTCGACGGTTCCGCTCAGGGTGGAGTGGACAGTGGATCTACAGGTGGTGCCACGGCCGGTACGACCAGTGGGTCAACCACAGCAGGAAGCTCGGCAGGAGGTTCGACCGCAGGAAGCACCGGTGGAACAGTTTCGGGCATCCCTCAGGAAGAGACCTTTCACCAGACCGCCGGTGAGACAAAGAAGCTGGACATTCTTTGGATCATCGACAACTCGGGGTCCATGTCCGAAGAGCAGGCCGCTCTCGGCGCGAACTTCGACGCCTTCATCCAGGACTTCATCACCAAGGACGTGGATTTCAAGATGGGTATCACCACCACCGATACCACCGCAGGGAAGGACGGGCTGATGGTCACAGGAAGTGACACGAAACTGACCTCGGCAAAGGCTGCCCAGGACCCCGCGCGGTTCTTGTCTGACTTTAACAACCTCGTTAAGGTCGGGATCAGCGGTTCCGGGAACGAGAAAGGTCTGCAGGCATCGGAAGCCTTCATGACCAGATACGCCGCCAGCTTCATCAGACCCGAGGCCTACCTGGCCGTGGTGATCCTCTCGGACGAGGAAGACCAGTCTCCGAAGACGCCGATCCAGTACGCCGACGTTCTGAAGTCGTACAAGGCTTCCGCCGGGCTCGTGAAGGTCTACTCGATAGTTGATAAAACCCTTTCGAACACCGGGGCCTCGGGGATCAGCACCGGGTTCCAGCGGTACGCCGACATGTCCAACGCCACGGCCGGCGTGGTCGCCGACATCCGCGACGACTTCCACCAGGTCCTCACCGAGATGGGAGATTCGATCATCAACTTACTGGATAGTTTCGCACTAGCAAGCGCCGCCCTCCCGGGATCGATCGAGGTGTTCGTTGACGGACAGGAAGTCTCCAACTTCACCTACGACTCCGCCTCCCGGTCGATCAAATTCGATAATGGGTACTTGCCTCCAGTCGGGTCTGAGGTTAAAGTTAAGTATCTGAAATAGGTTTTAGAAAGTTATAAAGTATTAAAGGGATTTATGCTTAAACTAGGGATGGTTGCTTTATTCTGCCTTGCCGTGTTCTCGAACGAAACCCAAGCCGGAGAGAAGTCGTTGTACGACTTCCTCTGGCTTGACCCGGACAAGAAGGTCTACGTCCTCCAGAACAAGATCCACAAGAAAGAGCACTCCTTCTACGCGGACCTCGGGTACATCACGAACTTCACCTCGAAGTTCCAGGACACCACCGGCTTCGCCGGCCGCGTGGGCTTCTACCTCCACGAGGACTGGGGGATCGAGCTCTTCTACAACCTCTACTCGAACGCCAACAACGACGAGTACAAGAACATCCGCCAGCTCAACGTCGAGCCGTTCATCCGCCGGATCCAGAGCTCCTACGGGGCCCTCGCGATCTGGTCTCCGTTCTACGGGAAGATCAACACCTTCAACCAGATCTTCTACTTCGACTGGTCCTTCGGCGCGGGGCTCGGGAAGGTCAACGCCGAGAGTAACCTCGAGACCGTCGCCCTCGGCGCGAACATCCCGCCGGTGTTCCTGAAGGAAGACTACACCGCGGGGATCATCAAGACGAAGCTCAAGTTCCACATCCAGGAGAACATCCACCTTGGCCTCGAGTACATGAACACCTACTACATGGCCCCCGGTCCGCGGAATCCAAACTCCGACAAACTTCGCACGAACACCGACATCATCATGAGCGTTGGATTCTCTTATTAAGGACCGCCTATGAAGTTTGGACTCTTCCTCCTCGCGATCTTCTCCCTCCAGGCCCTCGGGGCGCCGAAGACGCTCTCGGAGAAGCTCGAAGACAAGAAGTACTACTACTCGGCCCTGAACGAATTCTTCCGGGAGACGTACACCCGCGAGGTCTTCACCAAGGACGTCGCCCGGCTCGAGAACCTCCTCTTCTACACGGGGATCGAGCTCCTCGAGGACTACGAGCCGACCCTCCTCGAGCGGTACCCGAGCTCCTCCACCCGGTTCATCCTGGGCCGGCAGGCCATGCAGGCCAAGGACACGAAGCGGGCCATCGAGCTCTTCTCGAAGATCCACAAGGACCACCGGTACTTCCCGGAGGGCAAGCTCCTCGAGTCCCAGATCTACTCGCAGCTCGGGGACTTCAAGAACCAGGACCGCGCCCTGGGCCAGTGCTTCAAGAGCGCGCTCCGGAACGAGGCGAGCGCGGTGGGGGAGAAGATCAAGCGCTACTACCGCATGGTCTACGAGATCTGCGTGGTCAACAAGGCCCGGCAGCTCTTCAAGGCCGGCGAGCACCAGAAGTCCCTCGACGCCTACAACCGGATCCCGAAGAAGTCCTACAAGTGGCCCTACATCCTCCTCGAGAAGGCCTGGGTCTACTACCAGATGGGGGACTACAACCGGACCCTCGGCATCCTCCTGACGTACAAGTCGCCGCTCCTGGACACGTACTTCTTCCCGGAGGCCGAGTACCTCGCGGCCCTCGCGTACTTCAAGATGTGCCTCTACCAGGACAGCCTGGTCATCATCAACCAGTACTACCAGGCCTACCGGCCGCGGTTCCTCGCCCTGGAGAACGTCCTCCGGCAGAACAAGAACTCCCAGGCCTACTTCTACAACCTGATGTTCAAGCCGGGGAACGACCTCAAGAAGCACGAGGACTTCGTCCGCCACATCATCACCCGGCTCAAGAAGCAGACCCGCTTCAGCCTCGACTTCAACAGCATCTTCAAGATCAACCGGGAGATCAAGCGGATCAAGGCCAACGAGAAGCGCGAGATCCAGCAGAAGCTCCTCGGGCACCTCACCGAGGTCCAGGGGAACATGATCACCAAGATCAACTACAACGCCAAGACCGACATCTTCCAGTTCCTCCAGAGCGTGCCGTTCTTCTCCTCGGAGCTCTTCAAGCTCAACCTCGAGACCATCTCGCGGAAGAAGGACCTCGTGTACAAGAACCGGAAGCTCGTCGCGGACCGGAACCGGGGAGACTACTCGAACGTGAAGCAGAGTCGCTTCGAGCTCTTCTGGAAGTTCCAGGGCGAGTTCTGGGCGGACGAGCTCGGGGACTACTCCCTGGGCCTGCAGTCCAACTGCCAGACGGTCCGGAAGGCCCTGCCGACGGACCCGAACGACCCGGCCCCGGCCGCCGCCAGTGAGGAGAAGAAATGAAAACGCTACTGACCTGCACCCTGGGCCTCCTCTTCGCGGCCGCCGCGGGCGCCCAGGAGAAGACCATCTACCAGTACAAGAAGTACGAGAAGTTCGACCTCGGGAACCTCGAGGTGCAGGGGCAGCTCATCGCCCCCGGGGACATCTCCGTCCGGGACCGGGAACGCAAGCGCTTCGAGCTCGACCTCTTCAACCGCAAGGAGTTCGACGACTTCATCAAGAAGGACGTGGATTCCCTGCGCTAGCTGCCTCCCGCCGCCGCCTCCTCACATCCGTGCTAGCAACTTTCCGTGGCACTCCCGTGCAAGTGCCCGAGTCCATTCGCCTCGCCCCTGATTTTCCACGCGGGGGTTGAGTCCTCTCCCTCTGGCCGTAGAATATTTTGAGTCAAATTTTTTTTCGATTCTCCCCGGAACGTTACCTCCCGCTGCACGTCGGCTCACCGGAATCGAGAACTCCAGAAGACTAAAGAAGTCTGATCGGAATTCTATGATTCTCACACCGTTAAAAAAATTCCTTAAGAATACGCTTCGCAAACCGATAACTCAGATACCTAAAGGGGGACATTTATGGAAGACGTAGCAGCACAAGCGTT
>SXUH01000083.1 GCA_005791855.1 Bdellovibrionales bacterium | reverse complement strand
CTTCTACTCCGGGATCATCTACCGCGCCCTCGGCATCCCGACCAACATGTTCACCGTCATGTTCGCCCTCGGAAGGCTCCCGGGGTGGATGGCCCAGTGGAAGGAGATGGTCGAGCAGGCCGGCTTCAAGATCTGCCGCCCGCGCCAGATCTACACCGGAGACACCTCCAACAAGTACAAAGAGATCTCAGCACGCTAAGCCCAAGGCCCCGACACCGGGGCCTTTTTGTTTCCCGGAGCCTTTATGAAACCTTTACTCTTCGTCCTCCTGCTCCTCTCCCAGACCGCGGCTCTCGCGGAGGAGTGCCGCAAGCTCTACCACTGCCTCGAGGTGGGAGGGAAGCTCCTCGGAGTGAAGTACGTCTACGACAAGGATCTCCTCCCGACGTCCACGGCGCTGAACCAGGCCATCAAGCTGGAGAAGGACAACGCCGACCAGATGCTCTCCGAGGCCCTGTCGATCTTCGGCTACGCCAAGGTCCCGTCCAAGCAGAACGGGCTCTGGTACGTCATCCACGCCCGGGAGATCCGGAGCAACTCGGACCTCCCGGCCTTCGAAGCCTCGAAGAAGATCGCACCGCCGCTTCCGAGCAACAACGACCCGGTGAGGCTCACCTACAAGGGGATGCTCGGCTCCGACACCGAAGCCATCGCCGCCAGCATCAACCCGCTCCTTTCCCGCTACGGGAAGGCCCACGCTCTCCGGGCGGGGACCCTCGTGGTCACCGACTACGCGGCCCAGGTCCGGAAGGTCTTACCCGTGCTCCAGGATCAGGATTACCCGCTCACCAAAGAGGAGCGGGAGGAGCTGGCGCTGGAGCGGAAGCGTCGCCACGATCTGGAGCTCGCGCGGCTCCAGACGACCGTGAAGGAAGAGCCCAAGCCGATCAAGAACTGATCGCCCTGCAGGTTTTGCCGACCCGGGCTCCGCGCGCGGAATAACCGCCAGAAAAATTTTTCTTTCTCCGATGAGCAGTCATCGGAGAAAGTATGAAGCGTTTTTTATGTTTGATCGTTTCGGTTAGCGCGGCCTCGCTCTTCGCAGCGGAGCTGCGGATCTCGGAGCTCGCGCTCGAGCCGCAGATGGACCGGAGCTTCGTCCTCACGACGTCGCTCCCGCACCGGGTGGTGCTCGACTGCCAGAGCTTCATCCAGGGCCTCAACATCATAACCGAGGACGACGCGAAACTTTATCTCCTCGAACCCGACGAATGTGAAGAACTCTATTATCGCATCGACGACTCCCTCGGAAGTTCCCGGCGCCACTGCATCGAGCTCGACTCGGAACTGCGCTCGGACTACGCGTGCCCTTAAGAAAAATTTCTTTGGAAATTCTTGATTTCTCCTCTGAAAATTAACATATATTATCTGGTCGACCGTCGCCCTTCTCACTACACTGGAGCTGTAACCAAAGAAGCGGTGGACTATGAATCCTTACCTACACAAACTTTCAAGCGAGCAGCTGCGGGAGCTGAAGAACTCCTCCGAACTCGAGAACCTCTCCGGGGACTTCGAGATCAAGAGCCACGAGGCCGCCGAGTCCGGCAAGGTTCCGATCCTGGTGGAAGGCGAGATCATCATCATGAAGAACAACGAGGATTTCCTGGTGGTGACTCCGGGGTACATCCTCGGGCTGAATCCGTTCCTGAACGGCCGGAAGTTCCGGCTCAAGTGCCGGGCGAAGAACGCCAAGGCCTTCTTCGCTCGCATCGACGACCTGGTGAAGGCGAAGGCCGAGCGGTTCATGAGCCGCGTGGTTCCGGATTCGATCTGAAGGTTTCGATCTGAGACTCGTCCCGAGCTCCGTCGGCGTAGACATTTAGCTCCGAGCTCCCTATCATCTTAAGCTACATGCGCCTCGAAGACTGCCTCCCGCACCTCTTGTACGAATTCTCCAGCGAGTCGGACCTCACCAGGGCCATCCAGGAGGTTTCCCAGAACTTCACCACCAACCGGGGGGACCTCACCCGCTACCTCAAGGACCAGCGGCTGGTCTCGGCGTACACCGCCTTCTACCTCACGACCAATTTTCCGAAGCTCCGGGAGGTCGCCAGATGGCTCCCGCGAGACTGGGTCGAGGGTCTCAAGTCCTGCGACTTCGTCGACCTCGGCGCGGGCCCGGGCACCTTCAGCCTCGCCTGGCGGGACCTCGGCGGGGAAGGCGCGGTCCATCAGATCGAGACCTCGGAGCTGATGCAGGCCCAGGCCTTGAAGCTCTGGAGGGGGCTCGGGAACCAGGGCCTCTCCCAGGCGAAGTTCGCCCGGAAGCTCCCGGGGAGCTTCCTCCTCTTCGGGCACTCCGCCAACGAGATGGGGGCGCCGGGGGCCATCCGCTACATCGAAGAGGTTTCCCCCGACCACGTCCTCTTCATCGAGCCGGGGACGAAGGCCTTCTTCCCGGAGATGCTGAAGATCCGGGACCACCTCCTCGCGGCAGGCTTCAAGGTCCTCTTCCCGTGTCCGGAGCCGCTCGCGTGTCCCATGAGAGAGAGCGGCGAGGACTGGTGCCACCAGTTCATCACCGTGAGACAGGAGGATGACGTGGAACGGCTCTCGCAGCTCGCGCGCAAGGACCGCCGGCACCTGCCCCTCATCGTCCACGCGTACTCGAAGACCTTCGCGACGAAGAACCCGGAAGAGCGGATCGTCCGCGTCCTCCCGGAGACGAAGTTCAGCTTCGAGTGGGAGGTCTGCCGGAATAACATACTTGAGCACTACCAGGTGATGAAGCGGAACCTCTCCAAGGATCGGATCAAGGAACTCGGGGCCCTAACCGCCGGAACTCCCATCGAGACGAGGCTCGAGAAAGTGGTCGAAAAAACTAAAAGGGTTGAGCTCCTCCGGATCTTATAATTCTTTTCGTCTGACACTTGACGTCGTTTAAATCTCTACCATCTTGTTGAATAATAAAACATGACCGTAGGGAGTTACATATGAACAAATTTGATCAGATAGTTTTAGGGGCCCTGGACATCGCGCAGTCCGACGCGCTCAAGCGGAAGAACACCGAACTCTTCCCCGAGCACCTCCTCCTGGGCCTGGTGTTAAACAAGTCCTCCTACGCCTCCAAGGCACTCAAGGACAACGTCAAAGAGATCGAGGCACTCCTCGCGAAGCTCCCGCGAACCTCCGGCAACATCACCATCGATACCATCCGCACCTCGTCCAAGCTGCAGGAATGGATCACCCTCGCCTCCGGGGATTCGGTCCAGCAGGGCAAGGGGGAAGTCGCCGAGAAACATCTTCTTAAATTCCTTCCGCAGTTCTTCCCGAACCTCCAGGTCGACTACGCGAAGTTCGCCGACCCGGCCGAGGACGTTGAGACCCCGTCGTTCCTGGTGAACCTCAACGAGGCCGCCGCCCAAGGGAAGCTCGATCCGGTGATCGGCCGGACCCGGGAGATCCGCTCCGTCATCGAGATCCTCG
>SXUH01000082.1 GCA_005791855.1 Bdellovibrionales bacterium | reverse complement strand
GAAGATTTGAAGATTAAGTTCGCGAGCAGTCTCAGATTTACCATCATTTCCGAGGGCGTAATCATTGAAGATTAATAGTGATAAAGCCAGAGCTCCTTCATTCTCATTAACCTTCTCTTCACCCTTACTTAGTAAAATGTTTAAAATGGCAAAAGGAATGAAGGCATTTAATAGTTCAGGAGTTAAAAATCCATAATCGGTTTTGTTCCTGCATAAGAATTCTGTTGTTGGTTTTACCTTGAAGATTTTCTCAGCCGCAGCTATTGCCTGATCCAAATACTGTGCTTGAAAAGAGTCACCATCACATGATTTAGTTCCAACATGACCTAGGTACTGCGCAAGTTTAGCTAGACTAGCGATCAAATCAATTGGATTGTAATTTGTTAATAAACTAAGGGCATTAATAAGAGGTTGATGTCTATCAAAGGTAACTTTGTAGGAAATAGCGGGTATGATCCCGAAGTCTTGAAGCAGTTTCTGTTTGTAGCTCTTATTGTATTGTAATGGCAGATATATTTGACCCTCAAGTAACATACCAGGAATATCTGCTAGAGTAATTATTTGCGAATAATGATTACCATCACTTTTGATTTTAGAAAGTTCATTTAGCAGGTCTGTGAAATCGCCTTTCATTGTGTGTACCCATACCATATTTAGAATAGCTTTCTAAATAAGAATCTAACAGGTTGAAAGTAGTGGGACCAGCAGGACTTGGCCTCCAGTCGGTCGCTTCCAGCTCCCTCCTTCCGGCCCCGTGGTTTTGTTCGTCATGCCATCGTGGCATGCCGCCATTCGATGGATATGCCACTGGCATATCCATCGAACGTAGACAAAACCCTTCAAGCCTGCTGGTCCCACTTGTAGCTTCAAATAGTACTCTGTGAATGAATAAATTGGAGTTTCTAGATAGAAGGTGTGGTGGGACCAGCAGGACTTGAACCTGCGACCACCCGGTTATGAGCCGGGAGCTCTAACCAACTGAGCTATAATCCCACGAGAAGTGCTACTAATCTACTTGATCGGGGGAGTGTTGCCAACAGATGTGTGCTTTGCGGCATAAGAAATATCTCTCTCACTTTGTCATAAAATCAGCGCATATGATAAATCAAAGTCATGAAAACACCTCTCAAATTCAGTAAGTATTCAGGGAACGGGAATGACTTCGTCATCCTCGACAATCCAGCGGTGAAGCTCGAACCATCCCTCATCTCCAAGCTCTGCGACCGGCACTTCGGCGTGGGTGCGGACGGAGTGCTCGTCCTGCAGGAAGAAAAAGACGCCGACGGGCGGATGAGGATCTACAACGCCGACGGCGGAGAAGCGGAGATGTGCGCCAATGGTCTCCGCTGCCTCGTGACCTACATCGACGAGAAGGCGCAGAAGAAGAAAGACACCTACCTGATCAAGACGATGAACTCGCAGTACCGGGTCACCCGCGAAGACGGGGCCTTCGCCATCGAGATGTCCGAGATCAAGGATAAGAACCTCTACGACCTCTCGACCTTCCACGAGTTCGACCGCTCCTACTTCGTGAACACCGGGGTGCCGCACCTGGTGTTCTCCGCCAAGAAGGTCAAGGACCTCGACCTCAAGGCGGTCGCACCGAGGTACCGGCACCATTCGATCTTCCCGAACGGATCGAACGTCAGCTTCCTCGAGGTCGACGAGGCTCAACCGCAGACGGCCTACGTGCGGACCTTCGAGCGGGGAGTGGAGGACGAGACCCACTCCTGCGGGACCGGGCTCACGGCCGCGGCACTCGCACTCAACTTCTGGCTGGACTGGAAGGGGAAGATCACCCTCCGGACCCTCGGCGGCACGCAGATCGTGAAGCTCGCGGAGACGGTGACGTACTCGGGAGAGGTCACCCTCTGCTTCCACGGTGAGTTCCCCCTTTGAAAGAACGGCTCGACAAGCTCCTCACGGACCGGAACCTCGTCGCCACGAGGTCCCAGGCCAAGAGCATGATTCAGAACGGAGACGTCACCGTGAACGGCGTGGTCAACAAGAAGGCCGGAGACCTCGTCGACCTCGAGGCCCTTATCGAAGTCACCGCGACCCAGTTCGTGGGGCGCGGAGCTTTGAAGCTCGAGAGGGCCCTAGGGGAGTTTAGACCGGAGATCGCCGACCGGATCCTCCTCGATGTGGGGGCGAGCACCGGCGGCTTCACGGAGGTCCTCCTCCTCGGGGGAGCGAAGAAGGTCTACGCCATCGACGTGGGCCACGACCAGCTCGCCAAGAGACTCCGGGACGATCCCCGGGTCGTGAACCTCGAGAAGATGAACATCCGAGACCTCGCCTCCCTCCCCGAGCTCGCCGACGGCGCGGTGATGGACCTCTCCTTCATCTCCATCACCAAGGTCCTCGGGAACGTCCGGGAGCTCCTGAGGCCCGGAGGGTTCCTGATCGCCCTGGTGAAGCCGCAGTTCGAAGTGGGGAGGGAGAAGCTCCCGAAAGACGGAGTGGTGAAGGACCCGAAGGACCAGCGGGACGCCCTCGCGGGGATCGTCGCCTTTGCAGCTTCCTCCGGCTGGGCCCACCACCGGACCATCGACTCACCCATCGAAGGGAAATCCGGTAACAAGGAATTCTTGAGTTACTTCACCCGGAGCTAGAGGTCGATGTCGTAGCGGAGGTTCAGGGAGTTGATCACGTTGGTCTCCGGCAGGTTACTCAGGGTCCGCCAGAGCTTGTCCCGTTGGTAGACGAGGTTGTAGTCGAGGAAGAGGTCCTCCGTCACGTTCACCACGAGCTTCACGTCGGCGACGAGGTTCAGGTCCTTCCGGTCCACCGTCCAGGTCGCCATGTCCTGGAAGGGGCGGACCCAGAGGAGGTTCTCCAGCGCCACTCTCTCGTTGAGGCGAGTCTTGGTCGCGAGCCGCAGGCCATGGCGGAAGCCGGTCTGCTTGTCCACGTCGACGGCGCCGTTTTGGTCGAAGGTCTCGGTCTGCCGGTAGTCGTAGAGTGGGACGTAGCTCAGGTCGAAGTACTCCCAGTTCCTTGATTCGAAGAGGTGCCAGGTGAAGCCGAGGGGCCCCACCTGCCAGTGCGCTTTGGGAGTGGCGAGCTGGCTGAAGCGGGTCGAGGTGTAGTTCACGAGGCTCAGGGAGGAGATCCCGGGACTCAGGCGGTGGATGATGAACTGGGCCTGGCCGGTGGTGCTCCGGGTGGAGACGGAGTCCTTCGTGACCGGGTCCCGCATCTTCGACTGCTGCTGCTCGAACTGAGTGAGGAAGCGGTACTTGGATCCGAGGTTCCCGCCGCGGAAGCCGTAGCGCAGGCTCTCGCCCTGGTTGATCGTCTGCCGGACGAACGGGGAGGCGTAGACGGAGAGGCGGTACTCCTCGAGGTCCCGCCGGAGCTGATCACGGTTCAGCGCCTGCTCGGTGAAGAGCCTGCGCTTCTCCGGACCCAGGGTCTCAAGCAGGTCTCTCTCCGTGAGCTTCTCTGGAAGGTCCGGCTTCACCACGAACGGATCGGGGCCAGCGTCGGCTTTCTTCTTCGGCTCGCGGATCTCGTGCTCGATGTCCCGGAGCTTGGCCTGCGGGTACGGGATCTCCCGGTCGGCCATGCCGGAGATGGTGTACTCGTAGTCCTGGGAGAAGGCCTCGGCGTAGGGGACGCGGTAGAGCTTCCAGTAGGAGGCCTCCGCGGACGCCCGGAGGCAGATGGCCCGGGAGCTGTAGCCCTGGACGTCGTTCGAGAGCTTGATGTGGTCGTTCCTCTGGAGGCCGTCTTCCAGACCGCGGTTCAGGAGGACGACGTTCCCGGGGAGGGCCCGGAGGATCTTCACGCCCTTGATGCTCTCGAAGGGCTCGAGGGCCGAAGCGGTGACCGAAAAGAAGAGTCCCAAAATGATCCACATTTTCAAAGTGTAAACCATTTTGGGAAGTTTAAAAGTGACTAGTAGTTCAGGACAGATTTGACCGGTAGGCCATCTTCCTTAAACTTATTCAAAAAGGTCAGGTTAATGAGGAGGGCGAGGGCCTTGACCTCGAGCTTGTTCTTCTCACAGAGCTTCATCCCCGCGCGGAGGGTACCTCCGGTGGCGAGGACGTCGTCCACCAGGACCACCCGGCCCGGCTTCTGGTTCTGGATCATCTCCAGGGTGTCCGTGCCGTACTCCAGGGTGTAGGTCTCGGCGATCACCGGCGGCGGCAGCTTCCCCTTCTTCCGCATGGGGATGAAGCCTTTCCCCTTGAGCTGGGCCATGGCCGCACCCAGGACGAAGCCGCGGGCCTCGATGCCGACGACGTAGTCGACCTCGTTCCAGTCGATGTCCGCGCACATGGCGGCGACGACCTCGGAGAGGCGGTCCTGGAGGAGCGGAGTGATGTCTTTGAAGATGATCCCGGCCTTCGGGAAGTCCGGGACGTTACGGATGTGCGATTCAAACGGATGCATGGACCCTCCCTGTGGTGAACCCCCAATCTAGCAGTCTTCGAAAGGAAATCAAAGGGTGGAGAGGAATTTTTACGGCGGCAGCGTGATCGTCGCCGGGAGCCCGGTCCGGTTCACGTCGCCCGCGCCGTTGATCCCGTACTGGTTCTGGCCCCAGCAGTGGACCTTCCCCGAGGTGCTCAGGGCGCACATGTTGTAGTTACTGATCGAAACCTTGCTCACGCCGGTAAAGGCCGCTCCGGCGAGGGAGGAGTTGATCCGCACCGGGAGGGAGGCTGGCGTAGAGCTGATCTTCATGAGCTGGCCATAGGCCCGGTCGCCCCAGCAGTAGAGGTCTCCGGAGTAGAGCTTCGCGCAGGTGTTGGCGGGCCCGGCGAAGATCTCATCGACGTCGGCGAGCGGCGCCGCGCCCGAGGCATCCAGAACCTGGACCGGGAGCGAGCTGTTCACGACGGTCCCGTTTCCGAGGGCGCCGGAGGTGTTGCGGCCCCAGCACCACATGGTGTTGTCGGCGGTCTTAGCACACGTGAATCCTCCACCCGCGGCGATCTGCTCGACGTTACTCAGGACTCCTGTCCCGGTGGAGTCCTTCACCGTCACCGGGAGGCTCCGGTTGGTGGTCGTGTTGTCCCCGAGCTGGCCCACGTTGTTTGCCCCCCAGCACTGCACCGTCTTGTCGAGCTTGACCACGCAGCCGTGGTCTCCCCCGGCGACGAGCTGGGAGACCCCGGAGAGGTCCGCCGTGTTCGTCGAGTTCCTCGCGTAGACCGGGATCGGGCTGTTGACCGCGGTCCCGTTCCCGAGTTGGTTGTAGTCGGAGTTCTTCCCCCAGGCGGAGACGCGGCCGTCGCCCCGGAGCGCGTAGGTCGCGGTCGAGCCGATGTGGATCTCGACCACGTCGGTGAGGTCGGCGAGGCCCGTCTCGTCCTTCACCGCCGTCGCCACGGACCGGTTCGTCGTCGTGTTGTCCCCGAGTCGGCCGAGGTTGTTATAGCCCCAGCACTTCGCCGTCGAATCACTCATCACGGCGCAGGCCTGGAGGTAGTAGGAGGAGATCTTCGTGACTCCCGTGAGGGGGGCAAGCGCCGGATCCGGCACCGTGGCCGGAGTCCACGCCATCCCCGTGGCGTTGTTCCCGACTTCGCCGTAGCCGTTGTACCCGAAGCACTTCACCGACGAGTCCGACTGGAGCGTACACTGGGCCATGAACCCGCGGCTCGGAATGTCCGAGACCGAACTCAGGGTCTCCGCCGGGTAGGTGGAGTACCCGGCTGGGGTCGAGGTGACGCCGAGGACGCCCGACATGTTGTCCCCCCAGCACTTCACTTCCGTTCCGCTCATGAGAGCGCAGGTCGTGTGGAGGCCGAGGCTCAGATCCCGCACGCCTGCGAGGTTCCCCGTGTTGCTCGAGTTCTTCACCGGTACCGGGTAGTAGGAGTTGGTCAGCGACCCGGAGCCGTTCGAGCCGTAGTGAGACCCGAACCCGCCGAGGCAGTAGAGGTCGCCGGAGCTCTTCTGGACGCTGGCGTGCAGGTACCCGCCCCAGCCGCGGACGACGTCGGTGAACGGAGTGACTCCGTCCGGGTTCATCATCTGCTGCGGGAGCGCGTAGTTGCCGGAGTTCCCGTTTCCGAAGTGGCCCCAGCCGCAGCCCCAGGTGAAGACGGTTCCGTCACTCATGACGGCGGAGTTCGAGAAGTACTTCACGGAGTAGAGGGACCGGATGCCGCTGAGGTTCGCGGTCCCGGCGGTGTTCCGGACGTAGGCGGGGGTGTTCACGCTGCCCCACCCGTTGTTCCCGATGGCACCGTAGCCTCCGTAGCCCCAGCAGACCGCTTCGGTGCTCTCGAGGAGGGCGCAGGTGGTGATGCCCGAGGTGGAGATCTGCTTCACGTCAGTGAGGAACCCGACGCCGCCGACGCCGACCACCTGGACGGCTTCTTGCGAAGTAACGTTGGTCGCGTTCCCGAGTTGCCCGTGGGCATTGTCGCCCCAGCACCAGACGGTCTTGTCACTCTTACGAGCGCAGCCTCCGGACTGGAGCGGGGCCGCCTCCACCACGTCTTCGAGGTCGGCACCTCCGAAGGCCTTGACCATCATCGGATACGGCTTGGTCGAGTCGAAGCCCCAGCACGCGACCTTTCCGCTGGCGAGGACAACACAGGTCCGGCCGTTGTAGTAAGAGTTCGTCTGAAGGGACTTGATGCCGGTGAGGTAGCCCACGCCGTCAACGCCCTTTACCCGCGTCGGTGTGAAGGAGAAGTCCAGGGATCCGTTTCCGAGCTGGCCCCTCGAGTTCGCTCCCCAGCACTCGACCCCGTTCTGCCGCTGGAGGCAGGTCGAATCGTAGCCGACCTGGAGGTTCTGGATGGTTCCGCCGACGTAGGACGTCGGTGTGTTTGACACCACCTTCGCCGGGACGACGAAGCTTCCCTCTTGGACACAACCCAGGAAAGGGTTAGGAGTAAGAGGGTAGTGAGGAGAGTGTTCCTTTTCATATGAAAAGTATAAGTTGATGCATCCGCGATTAGTAAGTAGCTGAAAGGATTGGATCGACTGAACTAGAGAGATGGATACTTTAATCAATACGACCACTTTTATCGGCACAAAGTACGGCGAGAGAATGTTTTGAAGGCTCATTTTAAAACACACAAAAAAATTGGATGGATTTTTTTGAAGCTTCAACTCCACGAGTCTAACGTTAAGAAAGATTAACTTTTGTCCAAGATTAATTCATGTCAGCCCCATGCAAGATTGGATATATTTTTACCCTTGCATTCAAGAGGGAGAACCATGTACCAGATCGCTACTTTGGCATTCATTGCGGTGTTTTCTTCTATGAGCTTCTCCGCGTCTCTCCACGTGAGCTTCAAGGACCTTCCGTCCAAGAAGGGAGAGATCAAGTACCTCCTGTTCAAAGACCCGAAGGGGTTCCCCGACCAGCCGGAGAAGAGCGTGAAGGGGGGAGCCCTCGACCTGGCCTCGTCTGAAGCGGAGCTGACCTTCGAGGGCCTCGAGCCCGGGGAGTACGCGCTCTCCGTCTTCCACGACGAGAACAAGAACGAGAAGCTCGACACGAACTTCCTCGGGATGCCGAAGGAGTCCTTCGGCTTCTCCTCCAACCCCCGGATCTACTTCGGGCCACCGGACTTCGACGACGCCGCCATCACGGTCGGGGACGGGACGGCGGTGGAAGTGAAGCTGAAGAAGATCCTATGACGAGCTTCGACCTACCGGCGTTCGGCTTCCTCCCCACCTTCCTGATCCTCTCGGCGATCATGGTCGTGCGGTACTTCGTCCTCGCGGGGAGCATGCACCTTCTCCGGGGGAGGCTCGGAACGCCGATCGAGCCCGGCGCGGTTGACGGGGCCATGGTCCGGAGGGACATCAAGTGGTCGGTGCTGAGTTCCCTCGTCTTCGCCCTCGCGGGGACGGTCCTGATCTTCCTCTGGAGGGCCGGGCTTACGAAGATCCACACGGGACCGGTGACGGCGCTCTCCCTCCTCTCCCTCGCGGCCTACCTCCTAATCCATGATACCTACTTCTACTGGACCCACGTCCTCATGCACCGGTACGCGTTCTCCATCCACCGGGCGCACCACCAGTCGCGCAGGCCCACGGCCTGGACCTCGTTCTCCTTCCATCCGGCGGAAGCCCTCATCCAGGCGCTCATCCTCCCGGTGCTCGTCGTCCTCGTCCCGATCCACTGGCTCCTGCTGCTGCTCTTTCTCCTGCTCATGAGCGTCCTCGGGCTCCTCAACCACCTGGGCTACGAACTCTACCCGGCGTTCCTGGAGAGACGCTTCGGCCTCATCTCCGCGACCCACCACCAAGCGCACCATCGAAACATCACCGTGAACTACGGTCTCTACTTCACCTGGTGGGACCACCTCATGCAAACCGAATCAGGAGGTCGTTTTGGAAAGAAATAATTCTCTCACCATCCTGGGCGGAGGGCTCTGGGGCGGGCTCCTCGCCTATCGCCTGCGGACCCGGAGGCCGGACGTGCGGTTCAAGCTCATCGAAAAGGAAGACGCCTTCGGAGGAAACCACACCTGGTCGTTCCACGAAACGGATCTCGCACCGGAGGCCCTCCGGTGGATCAGGCCCTTCGTCACTCGGTCCTGGCCCGGGTACCACGTGGACTTCCCGGCCTACCGGAAGGAAGTGAAGGCCCCGTACCACACCATCACCGCGAAAAAGTTTAACCAGATCCTCCAGAGCACCCTTGCCCCGGAATCCTACTCGCTCGGGAAGCCGGTCTCCGCCGAGGACCTGAGGACGGACGCGGGCCTCGTCTTCGACGCCCGCAACAGGTGCCAGTTCCTCGCCGGCGGCTACCAGAAGTTCGTGGGCCTCGAGGTCCGGCTGCGAGAGCCACATGGCCTTACGCTTCCGGTCCTCATGGACGCGAAGGTCGAACAGGTCGACGGGTACCGCTTCATCTACTACCTCCCGTTCAGCCACGACACGATCCTGGTCGAAGACACGAGGTACTCTAACCTCGCTCACCTCGACGTCGAGGCCGTGCGGGACGAGGTCCTGGAGCTCATCTCGTCGAAGGGGTGGGTCGTCGAGGAAGTCCTCCGGGAAGAGAGCGGCTCGCTGCCGATCCCGTACTCCAGCGCGACCTACCACGAGGCGAAGGACACCATCAACCTCGCCGGGATCTTCCACGACACCACCGGCTACTCGCTCCCGGACGCCGTCCGGGTCATCGACCGCATCGCCGCCTCCGACCTCACCTTCGGAGCCGTCGAAGCCATCGTCAGCGACTACCGGTTCGAGCGGGAGAAGAACCGCGGGTTCTTCCGGACCCTCAACCAGCTCCTCTTCGAAGCGGCGATCCCGGACCAGCGGTACCGGATCTTCGAGCACTTCTACCAGCTCTCTCCGGGCCTCATCGAACGGTTCTACCGGGGAGAGTTAGGGGCCCTCGACAAGGTCCGGATCTTCGTCGGAAAGCCGCCGGTCCCGGTGAACAAGGCCATGCAGATCCTCCTGAACTCAAACAACAGATGGGCGGTGCCGACATGAACCCGATCGCAGTGGCCGGGCCCCTCGCGTGGGACG
>SXUH01000081.1 GCA_005791855.1 Bdellovibrionales bacterium | reverse complement strand
GCGAATGCGAGTAATTAAGTCGGACACTGGGTTCCTGGCCTATCAGAAGATCTTCAAGCAGCTGCAGCTCTCGGGGTCCGTCCTTCTCTTCTGGCAGCTCGATCCGGACAGTGGCCGCCGCCAGGTCTCCGAGTCCACCCTGCGGTCCTACAACATCCACTCGGGCTTCCTCTACCTCGAGCTCCCCCGGGAGTCCCGGATCAACCGCGGCCTGCCGATCTACTGCTACGCCGAGGAGGGCCAGTTCATCTTCAAGACCAACATCCACGCCATCAAGGGGAACAACTTCACGCTGGAGGTCCCGCCGGAGGTCAAGCTCCTCGAGGGCTCCGAGGTCTCGGGCATCAAGGCCCAGATCGGCGTGGACCTCTCCAACATCTGGCTCGTGAAGCGCTTCCAGTCCGAAGCCGAGGTCGCCGCGGACCCGAACTACCTCAAGGCCCGGAGCATGGCCGAGCGGTCGAGCCGGGACCAGAACTTCCTCAACACGGAGTTCGAGAACATCTCGCTGGAGGAAGAGGAACGGATGTTCGCGGATAAGCGCGAGAGCCCGCGCACGAGGCCTAAGGTGGAGAAGTGGGTGAAGGTCAAGAGCCTCCTGAACCACCAGGTGAACCTCCTGAAGCTCTTCGACCTCTCGCGGGGAGGCATGAGCTTCATCGTCATCAACCCGCTCCTCTTCCCGAAGGGGAGCGCGGTCGAGGTGCTGGGGTTCGACGAGTTCAACCTCGACGACCCGCTCTCGGGGATGGTCATGTCCCAGAGGCCCATCGACGAGACGCAGATCGAGTTCAAGATCGGGATCAAGTTCACCGACGACTAGGCGTCCCCGGGCAGGAGTGACCTCCCCGTCGGTGAATCCTAGAACGAATACTCGTAGGAAAAGTTATTGTCCCGGTCCGTGTCACCCTTCTTGATGAGCTTCCGGTGCTTCTCGAGCGTCTTGCCGATCACCCGGATCTCGCTCTCCAGGAGCTCCATGTCCACGTACTCGCTGCCCTCTACCTTGTCGCAGAGGTTGCTCTGCCGGTGGAGGGCCATCTGATACACCACCGCCTCGCGGATGGCCTGGGTATTCTTCTTCTTGTCGAGGTCCATGTGGCTGGCCATGGCCTCCATGTGCTCCGGGTAGAGCTCGAACATGACCTTGACCTTGGCGCAGGCGTCGACGACGTTCTCCGTCTTGAGGCTCGCGCGGATCTCTCTCGTGGTGAGGATGAGGCGCTCCACCCGGTCGACCATCTCCTTCTTGATCCGCTTCTCCCGGAGGGTGTCGGCGACGGAGACCTGGGACGCGAGGACGAGTGAAAGGGCGATGATGAGTTTCATAAAACCTCCGGCTAGAGACACCTGTCAAGGATTTAGACATCCCAAATCCCACAGAGTCCGTAGATTGCTAGTATACTACGGAGGTTTATTCAAAGCCCGTGCCAGCTCCCGTCCTGGATGAGGCCGAGCTGGACCCGCAGGTCGATGAGCTGCTGGTCCCAGTAGTTCGCGGTGGGGAACTGGGGGAAGATCCGCTGGAAGGAGTGGTCCTCCCAGCGCTTGGCGATCCAGGCGTTGAAGTGGACCATGCGCATGGTCCGGAGAGCTTCGACGAGGTTGAGCTTCACGTGGGTCTTCCTCGTCATCTCCTTGTAGGCCATGAGGAAGCGGTCCCGGTCCTTCAAGCTATCTTGGTCGGTGCCGGGGAAGAGGAGCCAGAGGTCCTGCTCCACCGGACCGGTGAGGCAGTCGTCGAAGTCCACGGCCACGGGGCCCGCCGAGGTCCAGACGATGTTCCCACGGTGGAAGTCCCCGTGGAGCCGCTGGGTCTCGAGGTGCCGGAAGACCGGATCGAGGAGGGGCTTGAGCTCTTCGAGGAGCTTCAGGTAGTAGCCGAAGCTCTGGTGCTCCACGGGCCTGGTCTGGGCCAGGGCCCGGTGGCTCATCTCGATGAAGGTCTCCGGACTCAGGGCCAGGCGGGATTTGAACGGGGCCATGGACCCGATGTTGTGGATGCGGCCGATGAGCCGTCCGACCTGGTCGATCTCGTCACCCAGGAGTTCGTCCTTGAGGCGCCCCTGGACCTTCGGAAAGAGCGCGAACCACAGCTGGGTTTCTTCGTGGAGGTGGAGCGTCTTCCCCTTCCACTCGAGCGGCGCGACCACCGGGACTTCGAACTCCAGGAGGGTGCTGAGGAAGGTGTGCTCCTCCGTGATCTGGGCTTCGGTCCAGCGGCCCGGGCGGTAGAACTTCAGGATCACGTTCTGGCTCGAGAAGCCCTTGCCGAAGTCCTCCGGGGACGCGAGCTCTACGTCGTAGACCCGGTTCTCGAGGCTGTTGAGGGCCATGACCTTCCCGGTGAGGCGCCGGCCCCGTTGTTCCGCGGCCGCCATCACGTGGTCCGGCGTGAGGAGGTGGAAGTGCCGGGTCTGCGCTCCCCAAAGTCCCTGTGCTTCGCTCATAGCTGCCCTTTGGATCTTCCTAGCGCCGGCGGCTGCGCACGCGTTTGTAGCGGCGGCGGCCCTGGCGCTTCTTCCGGATCTCGTTGAGGTTGTTCTGGAGGTCCTTGATGAAAACCGCGAGCTCCCGCCGGTAGTGCGTCTTCCCGTCCTCGCCGATGTTCTCCACGTCCAGGAACCAGTGGTTCTCCCGGGCGACGTTGTCGATGACGGTGAAGTTCACGTTCTTCCGCTCGGCCACCACGCGCCAGGGGTTGCTGTCGACGGTGTCCGGGAAGAGGGACGCGTGGATCGGGCTCGCGGTGATCTCGAAGCTCGGCTTCCCGAAGAGGCCCCGCGGGAACTGCATGATCTCACTCATGTGCCGGTCGCCGCTCAGGAAGACGAAGGGTGTGGGGATCCCGCGCAGCTCGGAGACCAGCTGGACGAACTCCTTGGGGTGGTTGCCCTCGTAGGATTCGAACTGGTGGTAGCCGCCGAAGAACTGGTCTCCCTTGATCAGAAGGCTCGGCGTCGGTTCCTCCGCGAGCTTGGCGAGGAGCCAGGCTTTCTGCTCCAGACCCAGGTGGGACTGCTCCGACTCCGGCGAGCGGAAGCTGCGGCCATCGAGGAAGTAGAGGTTGAAGTCCCCGAGGCTCAGAAGGCCCCCCACGCCGTGGCCCTCGGTCCAGTCGTCGTCGCTCAGGTCCTGGGCGTAGAAGGCGTCGAAGATCTTCCTGGACTCGTCCTTGTACTTGTAGTCGCGGTTCGCATCGTTCTGGCCGTAGTCGTGGTCGTCCCAGAGGGCGTGGATGGGGATGAGCTTCTGCTGGAAGAAGACCGGGAGGGTCTGGCGCACGTCGAGGTAGCGCTGCCAGAGCTTCTCCTCGTCGACCTCGAGCGGGTTCACCTTGCTCGCCTTGTCCGCGTAGACGTTGTCGCCGATGAGGAGGAGGTACTCGGGGTTCTTCTGGGCGAGGGCGCTCCAGATCTTGAAGTGCTCGGGGTAGAAGTCGTTCATGCAGGAGGCGACCGCCAGCCGCAGCCGGTCCGGGTCCTTCTGTCCCTTCCCGACGAGGCGCTGGTCGACGATCTGCTCGCCCCGGAAGGCGTAGAGGTTGTACTCCTTCAGCGGATCCCGCAGGAAGACCACCTTGTGGACCTCGAAGTCGGAGAAGTTCCGGGTCTCGATCTTCACCTCGTCCGGCTGGACGATCTCACCCTCCGCACTCCGGAGCTCGAAGCGGATCGAGGAGGACTTGGGGGTGACGATGCTGAACTCCACTTCCTTGGAGTTGGTGACCCCCTGGATGATGGAGAGCTTGTCCGTCCGCTTGGTCGGGAGCTTGGCACAGCCGAAGACAACGAAGATGAGGAGGAGGTAGATTTTCAAAGCGGGTAACCTAGTTTTAAGAGGACGCTGGTCAGTTGGATGAGGGGGAGGCCGATTACGGCGGTGTGGTCTTCCATGTCGATGCGGCTGAAGAGCTTGATCCCGCGGGCTTCGAGCTTGTAGCTGCCGGCGCAGTCCGTGGGCCTGTCCCGGTCGACGTAGGCGGTGATCTCCCGAAGGCCCAGGGGGCGCATGTGGAGCGTGGTCTTGTTCACGAAGGTCTCCGACCCCGACGGGTAGGTCACCGTCACCGCGGTCAGGAGGTCGTGGGATCTCCCCTGGAGCATCGAGAGCTGCTCCCGCGCGGCCTCGACGGAGCCCGGCTTGCCGAAGATCCGGCCATCCATCGTGCAGACCTGGTCCGAGCCGATGACACAGGAGTCGGAGTTCGTGACGAAGACGGCGTGGGCCTTGAGCTGGGAGAGCCTGGCCGCGAGCTCCCCGGGGGCGAGGCCCGTGTCCTTCACCTTCTGCTCGTCCACGCCCGGAGCGCGGGTGCTGAAGTGCCACCCAAGCTGGGCCAGGAGGTCACTCCGGTACCTGGAGGTGGAGGCGAGGATGAGCGGGTAGGGCAGCTCTAGTGGTTGATCTTTTCCCATATCTTTAAACAAAAAAACCTGTCTTGCTTGAGTTCTTTCCAAGGGTAGTCCAAGATGACGTCCCTCGCCGGCGAACGGTTGACCCCGGCGGCCACACAGCTCTTACATAGAGTCAGGGTGTAGTACTTTCTATAGAAGGAAAAAACCGCCGCGTACTTTTCTTCCTTCTTCGTCGCCACGGCCAGAGTCTTCTCGAGCTTGCGGACGTGAGAGCTGATGATCTCGTTGAGCTTCTTACTTTCCTTGTTCTCCGGATCCAGGTGCCAGTCGGTCGGAACGGCGGTCATCGGAGGACCTCGTCGAAGATGTGGGCCGCCCCTCCGTAGATCGCGCCCTTCTCCGCGGAGAGGGTCGCGCTGATGATCTGCACCTTCCCGCGGAGGGAGAAGTGGACCATCTCGTCGAGCCGCTTCTTGATCACGGCGTTGAACGACTCTCCGAGCTTGGAGACCCCGCCGCCGATGATGAAGGCCTGTGGCCCGAAGAGCACGGCCATGCTGGTCAGCCCGGAGACCAGTTCGTCGACGATGGTGTTGATGATGGTCGAGGCCCGCAGGTCCCGGTTGTTGAACTCCGATCCGAGCTTCTCGATGGTCCACTCCTCTCCGGTGAGTTCGAAGATGGTCTGCTTGATCCCCCGGGCGGAGAGGTAGCTCTCCAGGTGGTTGATCCCGCCGCAGGAGCAGAGCCGCTTCTTCTCGTGAGGGATCAGGACGTGGCCGCCTTCCGCGCCGAGGGCGTTGTGGCCTCGGTAGAGTCTGCCGTCGAGGATGAGGCCCGCGCCGACGCCGGTGCCGAGGGTGATCAGGATGAAGTCCGAGAGGTTCTTGCCCGCGCCCCAGCGCTTCTCGCCCACGGCCGCGAGGTTGGCGTCGTTCTCAATCACCGCTCTGGATCTGAAGTTTTCCTCGAAGAGCTTCTTGAGCGGAACGTTCCTCCAGCCGAGGTTCGGCGCGTGGTCGACGTTCCCGGTGAAGTAGTTGGCCATCGGCGCGCCGGCGCCGACGCCGATGATCCGCCGGTCCCCGAGCTTCATGCCCAGCTCCGACGAGAGGATGTGTTCGGATTCCTGAGCTAATTGCTTTATGAAAGGAACGGGGTCGCTGTGACTTGGCGTCGGGAGAGTGCGGAAGTGGAGGATCTTACCCGAGTAGTCGAAGAGTCCGATCTTTGTATTGGTCCCTCCGATGTCGATCCCGAATGCCAGTTGGTCATTGTTCATAGCTCAAAACGCTATCATGAAACTCCGCCGTCGGCTATAATGACAAGATGTACTTTTTAATGGCCATGAGGGTCAAATTTTTGTGAAATTAGTTAACCTTAACCAACTGTTGTTCCACCCGAAATCAAGCAGTCTGAGTTTCTACTACCGACCTCTCGGGACGAGTCCGGATCCGTCGGTGCTAGAGAGTTTTCTCTCCGACGTCTGCGCGCAGTTGAACCTCCCGGAGCACGAACCCTTCTTAAAGAATCTTGAGAAACACCGGAGCACCATCAAGAAGCTCCTGGGCCAGCACCCCGATCGCTCCCACGGGTTCTTCTTCTGCGAGGCCTTCCAGGGATACGTGGTCCTCGAGAACACGGTGGATCCGTTCTTCTCCCTCGGAGAGCACTTCCACGTGAGGCCAATGCTGGAGGAGCTGTTCGTGAACGCGGAGTTCATGCTGGTGAACGTCTCCCTCTACGACATCAAGATCTACCGCGGAGACTTCCACCAGGTCGAGATCATCCAGCACTACGAGTTCGACCAGCTCCCGAAGAACCTCGAGGCCAGCGGCTCCGCCCGCGTCTACGCGCCGGAGTACATGGGGCTGGTTCCGTACAAGACGGTCCTCGCCCTGCGGACCATCGCCCAGAAGGTGAAGGACACCATCATGTACCAGTCCATCCCCGTGCTCGTGACGGGCCTCGAGGACATGAAGAAGCACTTCACGAAGCACCTCGGAGAGAGCGCGGGGGTCATCACCCACATCCACGAAGACTTCTACGAGAAGACCTGCGTGCAGATCCTCGAGCGGTGCAAGGCCTTCCGGCCCGTGGTCCTCGACTACTACTCGGCCCAGCTCAAGGACCGCCTGAAGCGCATGATGAAGTCCCGGAAGTACATCTCCGACCTCGGGGAGATCATCAAGGCCATCACGCAAGGGAAGGTGGTGCACCTGGTGCTGCCGCCGGAGCAGAAGCTCTGGGGGAGGGTGGACCTCGAGACCGGCGAGTTCGAAGTCCACAGGAAGCCGGTCAAGAATTCCTCCATCGACATCCTCAACGAACTGGCGGAGGAAGTCATTAAACAAGGCGGGCAGGTGCAGATCCTGCGGCACCAGTTCTTCCCACAGGAAGCCCACGCCCTCGCCATCCTCAAAGGATAACCATGAGCCTCTCCGCGTTCCTCAACTACTTCCCGAAGCTCGGCGCGAGGGTCTTCATCGCCGACGGCGCCAAGGTCATCGGCCGCGCGGTCCTCGGCGATCATTCGAACATCTGGTTCAACTCTATAGTTAGGGCAGACGTTAACTCCATAACGATCGGGAATAATACCAACATCCAAGACCTCTGCATGCTCCACGTAACGGAACGAAACGCTCTGACCATCGGAGACAACACTTCTCTCGGACACAGCGTCATCCTCCACGGCTGTCGGATAGGAAACGGTTGTCTAATCGGGATGGGAGCCATTATCCTAGACGGAGCTGAGGTGGGAGATAACTCGCTCGTCGCGGCCGGGTCTCTCATCTCCCCGGGGAAGAAGTTTCCGCCGGGAAGTCTGATCAAGGGCCGCCCCGCGGTGGTCGAGCGGCCTCTGGGGCCAGAGGAGCTCGAGCGCGTCTCGAACCACTACCGGGCCTACGTCGGCTACAAAGAGCAGTACCTCAGGATGGGTGAAGAGAATGGAACTGATCAAAAAGGGTCTCGAAGCAAGCCTGACTAAACGGTTCACGACCCTCGTCTCCAAGATCTCCGAGCACAACCTCTTCCTCCTCTCCTCGTCGATCTCCTACTACTCCGCGCTCGCCATCGCGCCGTTCCTCATGATCCTCCTCGGCGTGGCCGCCTTCCTGGGCCAGAACGTGCAGGAGCAGATCACCATGCAGGCCAACTCGATCTCCCCGGAGGTGGGGAAGATGTTCGTGCTCATCTTCGACAACGTCAACGAGGGGATCAACGTCGGCTCCATCTCCGGGATGGTCGGGGTCGTCGTCCTCCTCTGGACCGCGTCCCTCGTGTTCCTGCAGATGCGCTACTCCTTCGACGTGATCTACGGCTACTACAACCCGCACCTCTTCCGCGGGGTCTGGGCGACCGTGAAGGAGCGGCTCTTCGCCATGTTCGTGGTGATCATGGCCGGGGTCTTCTTCATCTTCTCCGTCTCCCTCGCGGCCATCGTGGAGTTCCTCTTCGGCCCCGGCACCAATGAGAACGTCTTCTACCGCGTCCTCGTCGTCCTCATGAACTTCCTCGTCTACATCGGGATGTTCACCGGCATCCACTACTTCGCCCCGAGCCGCAAGCCGCCGCCCTTCGAGGCCCTGAAGATCGCCGTCCTGACCTCGACCTTCTTCTTCCTCGGGAACTTCCTCCTGGCCTCCTACCTCAAGGGGGTCGCCGCCGACTCGATCTACGGGGCCACGGGCACGCTCCTCGTCTTCCTCACCTGGTCCTACTACTCGGCCTTCATCGTCTTCCTGAGCGTCGAGGTCTTCCTCTACCTGCGGAAGAGGGGCGTGGAGACGCTCCAGCGCTGGGGCAGCCCGAACGTCGGCGGCGCCTGAAATTTCGATGTAATTTTTTCAAAGCGCTGACAAGGGAGAGTGAACTCCGCTATCCAACGGGGAAACTAACCCGGAGGACCTCTATGAAGCACATCGCACTCGTGGCCGCACTCTCACTCTCGAGCGCCGCCGACGCCCAGAACCGCATCTACCACGTGGAGCTCTCCCGGGCCCAGAAGCAGGTGATCCGGAACGCGGCCCAGGCAGTGGTCTACGCCTGCGGCGGGGAAGCCGAGCTCAGCGCCGCGGTGAAATCCCTGGTGTCGGTGAAGAGCGCGGGAGGATCCAAGCTCGAGGTGACCTTCCTCTGGCAGGAAGCGTACTACGAAACCCAGCTCGCGGCCTTCGTCTACGACGTGTCCACGGACAAGATCCTCGCGAAGAACTGCGCGCCCCGGATCTAGTACGGGGCCCTAGCTCGGGGAGTGGCACACGGCTTCGACGGCGTGCCCGTCCGGGTCGTACACGAACGCTGCAAAGTAGTCTGGCCCGTAGGCGGGCCGCAGACCGGGAGCACCGTTGTCTCGGCCACCCTGCGCGAGTGCCCGTTGATGGAACACTCGCACCGCCTCTCTAGCGGGGGCCGTGAAGGCGAGGTGGAACCCACTGCCCGGAGGAACGGCCTCCACCTGGAGCTTAACCGCGAACCTTTCGTCGACCCCTGTGGTTCCCCACCCGGCGGCCCTCTGGGTCGTCCAGAGCCGGCGGTAGCCCAGGGCCCCCAGGACGGCGTCGTAGAAGCCGATCGTTCGGTCGAGGTTCGAGCAGGGGAAGGAGATGTGGTCGAGCATAAAAAAAAAGAGGGCCCGGATCGCGGGCCCTCGGTGCTTATTTTTTGAGGTACGTGTAGCTCTTCAAGCAGCTCTCGTAGAAGTCCGTCAGGTCGACCCCTTCCCGCGGCCTGATCTTCCCGCGCTTCACCTGGGTGTCCACCAGCGCCTTCACGGTCTGGGCCATGGTCTCCGGGTTGTACTGGAGGGTCGAGAGGACCTGGCTCGCCTGGTTCCCGTAGATCACTTCCTCGATGTAGAAGTCCGTCGGATCGTCGTCGTCGCAGAAGATGTGGACTTCGTTCAGCCGGCCGAAGCAGTTGTGGTTATCCCCCATGATGTCCTGGTAGGCGCCGGTCATGAAGAGGCCGATGAAGTAGTCCTCGCCGTCCTTGAGCTTGTGCAGGGGAACGGTGTTGGTCGGGCCGTCGGCCGAGAGGAAGGTGTCGAGCTTGCCGTCGGAGTCGCAGGTGATGTCCACCAGCGTGCACAGCTCCGTCGGCTTCTCGTGGAGCTTGTGGAGCGGGAGCACCGGGAGGATCTGGCCGATGGCCCACGTGTCCGGGGCGGACTGGAAGATGGAGAGGTTGCACATGTACTGGGACGCCATCTGGCTCTTGAGGGCCATGATCTCGTCCTGGGCGTACTCGTCCTTCGAGGCGTGCTCGACGATCCGGTGGCAGATCTTCCAGTAGAGGGTCTCGAGCTTCGCCCGCTCGTCCAGGGTGAGGATGCCGAACTTGAACGCCGACACCGACTCCTCCTTGAGCTTCAGGGCGTCGTTGTAGACTTCCTGGTAGTTCTTCTCGGTGAGCTCGGTGGAGAGGTCCCGCATGTTGGTCACGAGGATGTTCTCGTTGATGGCCTTGTCGGTGTTGAAGTTGTTCGCGGCGCCGATCTCGAGGGCCCCGAAGACGTTGGTGATCACGCAGGAGTGGTGGGCGGTGATGGCCCGGCCGCTCTCGGAGACGATGTTCGGGTGCGGGACGTCCTCGATGTCGCAGATCTGCTTGAGGATGTAGACCACGTCGGCGACGTAGTCCTGGGTGGTGTAGTTGATGGAGGACGGGGAGTTGGACCGGGTCCCGTCGTAGTTCACGCCGATCCCGCCGCCGACGTCGAAGAACTCGAGCTTCGCCCCTTCCTTGTAGAGCTTGGCGTAGATGCGCGCGCCCTCGGAGATCGAGTCCTTGATGGTCTTGATGTCCGGGATCTGGGAGCCGATGTGGAAGTGGAGGAGCTTCAGGCAGTGGGCCTTGTCGAGGGACTTGAGGTACTTCACCGCCTGGAGGATCTCCGTGATGGTCAGGCCGAACTTGGCGTAGTCGCCGCCGGAGCTCGCCCACTTCCCGGAGGACTTGGTGGAGATCTTGGCGCGCAGGCCGATCATCGGCTCCACGCCGACCTCGGCCGAGAGCTTCATCAGGTCGAGGAGCTCGGAGTACTTCTCGACGACGACGATGACCTTCCGGCCCAGCTGGTTCCCGAGGAGGGCCATGCGGAGGAGGTCGACGTCCTTGTAGCCGTTCACGACGGTGAGGGAGTTCTGGTTCACGTTCATCGCGAGCGCGGCCATGAGCTCCGGCTTGGACCCGGCCTCGAGGCCGTAGTTGTAGGGGCCACCGGCGTCGACGATCTCCTCGACCACTTCCCGCATCTGGTTCACCTTGATCGGGTAGACGCCGTAGTACGAGCCGGTGAACTTGGCCTCCTCGATGGTGCCCCGGAAGGTCTTGTTGAGCACGGCCACCTGCGAGCGGAGGATGTCGTGGAACCGGATCACCGTCGGGAACGGGATGTTCTTGTTCTTCATCTCCTCGACGATCTCCATCATGTTGATCACGGGCCCGTTCTGCGTCCGCGTCGGGTTGATGCAGAGGTCACCCTTGTCGTTCACGGAGAAGTAGCCCTCGCCCCACCGACTGATCTGGTAGATCTCGTCGGCGTGCTGGGTGGACCAGTCGTCGATGGCGTCGAGGTTGTGGAATCTGGTTTGCGGTTGTGGTGTTTTCAACTCAAAATCCCTCCGGAGAACATTTATTTTATACCTGCGACTATAAAGGAAAAATCACGGGTTACAAAACAGTTTTCCGGAGAGAGTGTAAGTTTTTTAGCGGATCCGTGAAGCCTGGTTTTCCAGCCGGGAGAACTGCTCCTGCTGCTCCTGCTGATCCTGGTACTGCTGGGAACCTACAACATTCTGTTTCGATGCACAGGCAGACATAACCAGAGCGATAAGGGCGATAAAAAAGTGTGGTCTCATTGGCAACCTCCTTGTTGTCCTACTTCCTAACATTGCGAGTACCATGCCAAGGGATAAACGCCTCTCGAGGCCATTTATGTGACAAGGTGCAGATAATTTGGCCCCAAGGGGTATCATTAGTTTACCACAAGCAGTGTCAAGGTGGCCAAAATACCTAATCTTTTTGATGGGTTAAGAGCGAATAGATCTTCCTTTGCTCATCGATTGAAAGAGGAGTTTGGTCGTCTGTTTGGACAGTCTTTCTAATCCTACTTTCCTGAAGAATGTGATCGAGCAGCCGGATCTTTTTAGTTAGGTTCTTCCCGATCTCGATGAACCATTTCGGAAGGTGCTCGGTGAGGTCTTCCTTGCCGAGGGGGACGATCACACTCCGCTCGAGGACGATGACGTTGCTCGAGCGCGGCTTCCCGTCGAAGAAGGCGAGCTCGCCGACGAACTGGCCCGCCTCGATCCGGGCGATGGCCTTCACCTCGGTCCCGCTCAGGACGCAGACCAGGAGCCGGCCGGACTTCAGGTAGAACATGTTGTCCGACGGGTCCCCCTCTCGGCAGAGGACGTCGTTGGGCCTGTATTCGATCTGGAATTCCTTCATAAAAGCTCCTACAGCTTCAAGATGCTCTTGATCACCAGTCCGAGCTGCTCCATCCCCTTATCATAATACAGGTTCTGCGGATGGAGCTCATCAAAATACGTCTGGTTCAGGGTCCACTCGTTCTCCACCAGCAGGGCGAAGTCGAAGAGCAGTACTCGATGCTTTTCGGCCACCTTTCGGATGATGGCGTTCTGGACCTCCGTCGCCCGCCAGGCCTTGCAGTCGAAGGCCGTGGCCTTCCGGAGGATCGCCTTGGCTTCGTCGAGGTACCCGAGGCGCTTGGCGATCTGGCCGTGGATGAAGAAGAGCTGGGCGTTGCCGGAGAAGAGCTGGCTGAGCTTCTGCGAGCGGGCGTATGCGGCCTTCACGTCGTTGGCCTTGATCTTCTCCCGGACCTCGTAGATCCCCGTCTCGACGTCCGTGTTGGTGGCGAACTCGCAGACCTTCTTCGGCGGGATGTCCAGGTTGAGGGGGGTGGTGGTGAGGACCAGCAGGCTGTTGCGGTTCTTGCTCAGGTTCACGAGCTCGGTGAGCTGCTGCTCGAAGAGGAGGAGTTCGGTGTCCAGGCGCTGGAGGAACTCTTCCTCCGAAGCCGCTTCGAAGGCCACGGGCTCCGGGTCCAGCCGGACCCGCCGCACGGGCTCGTAGACGATCCGCGAGAGCCACGGGTAGAGGATGAGCAGGGTCTCGATCCGCTCGTCCTTGAAGCGGCCGAAGTTCGCGGCGATCTTCCGGATCTCCGTGAACTCGAACTTGTTCTCCGCGAACTCCTCGCTCGCTCCCTGGTAGATCAGGATCTGGGGCCACTGGGTGACGGACTTCAGCTGGTGGATGGTGCGGTGGAGGCCCTGGCCGGGTCTGGCGAGGGACTGGATCCTGATGGGCTTCTCCAGGTCCGCGGAGATGACCGAGGCGAGCTCGGACTTGAACTTGCCGAAGTAGTCTCCCATGCGATCGCCGACGATGAGGATCGGGGCCTCGAGCTTCACCCCCGGCGCCGCCTGGGTGAAGGCGTAGGGATAGGGAACGATCTGCTCGGGATTTTTCCGGTACCGGTTCAAGATGAAAAATCCACCGGTTACGATGAGGACGAGAATGGAAACGAGGATCCCGGAGAGAACTTTTTTCAAACCACTGCCTTTTAAAACTTATTCTTCTCCCAAGAGTTTAACTTACGTCTTAATTTTGGTAAACAGAGGGTTCTCAGGAGACAAAAATGAAGCTCGCTCTTCATCCGGAAATCCTCGCCCCCGCGGGCAGCCTGGATAAACTGAAAGTGGCCGTGCTCTACGGCGCCAACGCGGTCTACGTCGGCGGGCAGAAGTTCGGCCTGCGGACAGCAGCCGAGAATTTCACTCTGGATGAGCTCCGGACGGGCGTGGCCTTCGCCCACGAGCGCGGGGCCCACGTCTACGTGGTCCTGAACTCCTTCCTCCACGACAAGGACCTCCAGGAGCTCCCGGACTTCGTCCGCTTCCTGGAGGAGATCGGAGTGGACGCGGTCATCGTCTCCGACCTCGGCGTGGTGAAGACCGTGCGCGAGCTCTCCCGGATCCCCATCCACGTCTCCACCCAGGCCTCCACCCTCAACGTGGACGCCGCCAAGCTGTGGAAGGCCATGGGCGCGAGCCGGATCGTCCTGGGCCGGGAGGTCTCCATCAAGGAAGCGGGAACGATCCGACGCGAGGCCGGCGTCGAGATCGAGATGTTCGTCCACGGGTCCATGTGCATGGCCTACTCCGGTCACTGCGTGATCTCGAACTTCACCCAGGGCCGGGACTCCAACCGCGGCGGCTGCGCCCATTCCTGCCGGTTCGAGTACTCCCTCGACCTCGGCCCCCTGACGCAAGAAAAGAAGCGCGCCCACTTCATGAGCTCGAAGGACCTCGAG